>CAYQRS010000150.1:0-3630 GCA_964419825.1 uncultured Eubacteriales bacterium | reverse complement strand
CATCTACAAGGTCACGGATTTTTTCGATTGCCGTGCCGAGAATTCCTGATGCTGATTGTTCTTTCATAATTTATGTTCCTCCTTAATATTCTTGGGGTTTTGATTTTCTTCTGGTTTATTCATAAGCAGCTTTAAAACCACTTTAAATAACAATTTGAACGCCAAAGCAACAACTGCGTTTGTAATAAAAATCGGTCTGACGGAAACAGTTGCTTTAAATGAGGCGGATTTTTCGTTACGGTTAAAATCAGGTTCAACAGTACAGCCGTAATCCTTGACCCTGCAGGTGTTGGTGATAAGCCCCATTGCAGGGAAAACGAATGAGCAAACCTTGCCGTAAGAGATTGCAGTTTTTGCCGCATCACTTTCGCCGATATTGAACCAGAGCTTCAATTCGTGAAAAACAATGTGCTTAAAAATTCCGCCGAACATACCGTTGATTGCTTTAACCGTATCGTTTATCAGCGTGATAACACCGCTGAAGCCCTGAGTTTTATAGAAAGCGAGGAACATATTATCCTGCTTCTTTGTCGGCTTGGCATCTTTCTTGGTATTATCCGTCGGCTCAGCACCGTTCTCCTTCTTTTTGGCGGCTTTTTGGGCGGCTTTCGCTTTTTTCTTATCTTCCTTAGCTCTCTTCTTTGCCGCCTTTTCAGCCTTTTCCTCTTCGGTCAACGGCTTTGACGGCAGAATATGCAGTTTAATGAAAAGCCAACGAACATCAAGCTTAAGCTCATCACGGTATTCAACATAAAAAGTGAATTTCACTGAAAACAGCAAAACAAAAAACAAGATTATGCCGAGAATAATTTTCAATGCAATCACGCCGTCACCTCCTTTTTAAGATGCCGATTTTATGTAAAATCTTCGTTAAACAGTTCATCCTGCGCTTCGCTGATTCGTTCCTCATCATCGGGAAGCTGAACAGTTTGGATGCCGTTTTGTTGCGGCTCATTTTTCTTTTCGAGCGCCTTTTGCAATTCACCCTCATTCTTTTGAGGCAACGGCGGAAGCTCGCTCAAATCCGAAACGCAGAAGCAACGGAGGAAATCCGAGGTCGTTCCGTAAATAAGCGGTCTGCCCGGGAGCTCCAGTCTACCCTTTTCTTCGATAAGACCACGCTGGCAGAGGGTTGAGATAACGCCTGAGCAATCAACGCCACGCACCTGTTCAACAAAGGCTTTGGTTACAGGCTGATTATAAGCAATAACAGCAAGCACCTCAAACGCCGCAGGAGAAAGCGGAGTGTTGCGCTTTAAATCGAGAATTTCACGGATAATCGGCGCATATTCCTGCTTGGAGCAAAGCTGCACCTTATCGCCGAGCCTTTTAACGCAAAGACCGCTTTTGCGTTCTTCAAGTGCGTTTTCCAAATTAGTAACAAGGCTTTCGACCTGCTCGGCATCACATTCAAGCACTTCAGCCAAGCGGATTATTTCAACAGGCTCACCCGAAGCAAAGAGAATTGCCTCAAGGGTTGCATTAAGTTCTTTTGCGTTCAACGGTTTTCTACCTCCTCTAACAGTTCGACCGTAGCTGTATCTTTTTCGCCGTCAATATAAATCTGCTTTGACTTAACCAGCGACAGGATTGCAAGAAAAGTTGCAACCATTTCGGAACGGGAAGCGGAATTTTCAAAAAAGCAGTTGAAGCTTTGCTTCTGTCCGATTTTGAGCTGAGATAAAATCACGCTGACCCTTGAACCTACGGAAACAATCTTTGCGGCAACAATTTTTGTGAAAGCCTCAACGGGAGGAGGCAATTTGCGCATTGATTTGCCGATTGCGGAAATATAAGCCTTAAGCAGTTCTTCGGGCTTGTGAGTTCTGGTATAGGTCATATCGGCATCGATTTTTTCGGGCGGAGTTTGCAGATAATCAAAGCCCTTTGCAATCTCCGAAAGCTTGCCTGCCATAAGCTGACAATCGGCATATTCGCTCAATTCGCCACGAAGCTCCTCTTCAAGCTTTTTCGCCTCATCATAAACAGGCAGGAGCGAAACGGTTTTGATATAAACAAGCCTTGCAGCCATTTCGAGAAATTCGCTTGCAATCTCCATATTCTCAAGCTGTAGCTCACGGATATATTCGATATATTGATCGATCAAATCGGTAATAACCACATCGTTAATGCTGACCTTATGCTTGCTTATTAAGTGCAAAAGCAAATCGAGAGGTCCTTCAAAAACTTCGGTTTTATATTGAATTGGTTGCAAAACAACAGCCCCTTAGTTAAAGAATGAAAACGGTAACGAAGCAATCGTATTAAGTGCGCTGTAAACAAGATTGCTCAAATATGAAATCGGTGTGGACAAAACATTGGTGAACATCAAAATCAAAACAGCAATCATAATATAGCGCTCATACTGAATGTACTTATAATAAATCTTGTCGGGCAAAAATGCACCGAGAATTTTTGAACCGTCAAGCGGCGGAATCGGAATCAAATTGAAAACGGCAAGATTGATATTAAGGCTTGCGCAGAAATAGAAGAAATAATACACAACCATTGATAAGGTTGAAACTGACAAGAATGTAGCTATTGCGTTGGTAATGAGCAGGCAAATCAACGCCATAATCAAATTGGCGGCAGGACCTGCAAGGGCAACAAGCGCCGAGCAACGCTTTGCGTATGTCAAATCGAAACGGTTACGCTCTGAAAAATCGTATACGTTGCCATTATCGGATTTCGGCTTTCTTCTGAAATTGCGCATATTGACCGGAACACCCTTGGCGTAACCGAAGCCGAAAAGCAAAATCATCAAAGCACCAAGCGGATCAATGTGAGCCATCGGTGCAACAGTCATTCTGCCACTCAAGCGTGCAGTATCGTCGCCGAGCTTGTGTGCAACAAGTGCATGAGCATATTCGTGAATCGGCAAAACACAAAAAATCACAAACACACGAACGCCGATATTCATAATCAACTGCATCTTCGCTTGGGCATCCATACTGCCCATTCTGAACAAATCAAAAAGCAATTTTCATTTCTCCTCTCCATTATTTTTTGAGGCAAGCGGTCACTACTCTGTCAAGTCCGCTGTAATCCTTAATAACCTCAACCTTACGGAACTTAGCGCCGAAAAGCTCCGCAACGGCTTGTCCCTGATCTTCACCGATTTCAACGGCGAGCAAGCCCTGCGGCTTTAAGCAATCAACCCATTTTTCGGCAATCGCTCTGTAAAAATCCAAGCCGTCAGCACCGCCGTCGAGAGCCATCATCGGCTCGTGCTTGACCTCTTTTTGCAATGACGGCAAAGCCTCACTCCTGATATAAGGCGGATTGGAAAGAATCAAATCCGCTTGAGCAAATTCGGTGTAATCAGCAAAAATATCGCCTTTAAATGCGGTGGCATTTAAAGCTCTGTTGTATTCAATGTTTTTAAGCAAATATTCAAAAGCTTCGTCAGATTTTTCAAGAAGCGTAACCTGTGAAGCAGGCAATGCCTTGGCAACGCTTATGCCGATGCAACCGCTGCCTGCGCACAAATCAAGACATTTGAAATCTGTTTTATTTCTGCCGTTTTCAACAGCGAAATCAACAAGAAGCTCCGTTTCGGGTCGAGGAATCAAAACACCCTTGCCGACGAAAAAGCTGTTTGAATAAAACTCCCATTTGCCGAGAATATAC
>CAYQRS010000149.1:0-3632 GCA_964419825.1 uncultured Eubacteriales bacterium | reverse complement strand
CCAATGTTCCCAACGATAACATTGAGCGTATCATCAAAAAGGCAAGCGGCGAAGCAGGCGGAGCAGATTACGAGGAAATCGTTTACGAGGGCTACGGTCCTTCGGGTGTTGCCGTTATCGTAGAAGCTCTTACAGATAACCGTAACCGCACAGCGGGCGATGTTCGCCATTATTTCGACAAATACGGCGGAAATATGGGACAGAGCGGCTGCGTTTCCTTTATGTTCAGCCGTCAGGGCGTTATCCTCATCGAAAGCGAGGGCGTTGACGAAGAGACTCTTATGGATGTCGCTCTCGAAGCAGGCGCTGTGGACTTTATTACTGAGGATGAGTCTGTTTTCGAGGTCAGAACCGAGCCGAACGATTTGGGCGCTGTTCGTGATGCTCTTGAGACCGCAGGCTACAGCTTTGCTGTTGCAGAGGTTCAGTACATTCCCTCAACCTATACCGCTCTCACCAATGAGGACGATATTAAGAATATGACAAAGATGCTTGAAATGTTCGACGATAATGACGATATTCAAGAGGTTTGGCATAACTGGGAAGCTCCGGACGAAGAATAAAACAAATAAAAAGGGTGCGCTTGGTTCAACGCACCCTCTTTTTATAGGAGAAGCAGTATGAAAAAAATTGATGTTTTCGATTTTGACAAAACAGTTGTTCCTTTCGACAGCGGCTCACTTTTTTTGGGCTATTGCCTTGTACACAATCCTTGGATAGTGATTTGTCTGCCGTGGGTTGCGATTACGATGATTCCGTTCCTGCTTAAGCTGAAGGATCTGACCTATGTAAAAAAGCATCTCTTTTGCTTCGTTCCGCTGATTGACCTTGAGAAAAACGTTAAAGGCTTTTGGGATAAGCACGAAAAGTATGTTTTTGAATGGTTCAAAAAAGAGAACCGTGTCAGACCTGCCTGTGTCATAAGCGCAAGCCCCGATTTTTTGCTCAATGAGATTTGCTCACGCCTCGGTGTTGAAAAGCTTATCTGCACACGCCACAGCGCAAAGAGCGGCGCAATTATCGGGCTTAACTGCAAGGGTGATGAAAAGGTCAGGCGTTACAGGGAAGAGGTTGAGGGCTGTGAGGTTATCAGCGTTTATTCTGACAGCCTGAAAAACGATAAACCGATTTTTTCGCTTGGCAAAAACTGCTACCACATTGTTAAACACGGCAAGCAGGAGCAATTCAATTTCAGCGAAATGTATCAATAAAATCAAGCAATCAAAAAAGAGTGCTACCGTTTTGGTAGCACTCTTTCGTTTTGTTAATTATGCTGCTGTGGACTGTGAAGCCTGCAATGCTGTTACATAGTTATCGTAGAACTTTTTGTTGTATTCTGCGATGATAGCTGTGTCCTTAACCTTGTAGGTGTCGGTTGCAAGCATTTCTGTGATTTCATCCTCAAGCTGATCCTCAGCCATTGAGTTTGCGATTGTGATCTTCCAAGCGGGCTTTGTGTACTGCTTAACGAAGTACATTACATGGTAGCCGTAATCGGTTTTGACGATTGCTGTTTCACCCTCTGTACGGCTCGGATCGAAGCACCAGTTTTCAAACTCTGCAACCATCTGACCCTTTGTGACCATCTCGTAAAGACCGCCGTTGCTGCTTGAACCTGTATCTGCGCTTTCTTCAACAAGCTCAAGGAACTTTGCAAGCTTATCATCAGCCTCGTTGATTTTTGAAAGAGCAAGCTCTGCGGCAGCCTTCTGCTTTGCATCCTCTGCTTTTGCGTCCTCTGCCTCGGAATCGATTTGGTAAAGAATGTGGCGAACATCAACGGGGAGAGTAGAATCATCTCTGTAAGCGGGCTTGAGGAGGTAGAAGATGTAGTAAGTGCCGTTTACATCGAACATCTTTTTGGTGTTTGCTTCGTTCTTTGCATCATAGAGCCATTCGAGGATGTCCTCGCCGAATGCGGATTCGATTGTGCTCTTGGTGATATATTGGCTCAAGGTTGTCTGTGATTTGGAGTAATCATAGCTTTCCTTCTGCTCATCGGTTGCATTCTGCTCTGCAAGCTTAATGAATGAATCCTCATCCTTGATAGCTGCGAACATCTTGTCAGCCTTAGCCTTGGCATCCTTCTTTGCCTTTTCCTTCTCGGCATCTGTAGCATCGTCTTCTGTTTCAGCCTCGATTGTGAACATACGGAAATCAACGCAATCGTAAGCGCTTGTATCCTTTTTGTATTCCTTCTCAAGGTCAGCGTCGGTGAATGTTGCTGCACGCTCATCGGTGATAGAGGTGAGGTATTCACTTGCGAGAGTTTCACGCTCAACGAGCTTGAGGAAGAGCTTTTCGCTCATACCCTTGCCGTAGTTGGCACGCAGATATTTGCCGAGCGAAATTGTCTGACCGCCGTTTGACTGTGCCTGCTCCTTGATGCCGTCACGGAGAGTCTGAAGGTTTTCTTCAGCTTCGGACTTAGCCTCAGCGCTCATTTCAAAGCCTGCATCCTCAGCCATATCGGCAAGAGCGATGTTGCGCTGCATTGATTCAAGAGCCATCTTTTCGATGAACTGCTGCCAAGTTGCATCCGAACCGTCTTCATTCTTGAAATCGGCATAGGGATAGTTCTGCTCTGCAGGGAGCTTTGAGCAATCGTAACCGGTGTAGTAATAGCCGAGCCGCTGCCATAATAGCTGTCATACTGAGCGGACATATTGTAGTAATAGTTGTAAACGGATTTGTAGTAGTATTCGTATTCAACTGCCGAATAAGAAGTGCCGCTTACGGTTTCGATTTTTTTCATTCTTTCGAAAACGCCGAATGAATAGCAAGCACCTACTGCAATCGCAATTACAACAACGGCAGCAATAACGCTGTAAATGACTGTTTTAGCGCCTTTGCTGATTGACGGTCCACTGATTTTGTGAGACTTCTTGTGGTTTTGCTTAGAAGCTTTAGCAAGTCTTGCCTTGCGTTCCTCACGGTAATCGTTGGAGGTTTTTTTGGTTGACATGTAATCATCCTTTTTTCGTGTATTTTGTTTTTTTGCTTAATACAAAACTAACAAGCCTAATTATATACTATTTCTAAAAAATATACAAGTATCAAATTGAAATTTGTCCGTATTTTGGTGGAATTTAACTTTTATAACAAATTTCCGCAACAATTCAAAAGCGGCACACTCCGCCGAGAAGTGCGCCGCAAACGGCTTTTGGTTCTTTTGTTAATCCTTGAGCGTTTCGGCAATGCCCTTTGCAAGTCCGGCAACGGATTGAATCTCGCTCGGAATAATAATCTTTGTTGCCTTGCCGTCAGCCGCTTTTTCAAAAGCATCAAGGCTGCGTATCGTGAGAAACGCCTCACCCGGGTTGGCGGCGTTGATAAGCTCGATTGCCTTGGCTCTTGCTTCTTCAACAGCGAGGATTGCCTGAGCTTCACCCTCGGATTCCTTGATCGTTGCCTCTTTAACAGCTTCGGCGTGGAGAATTTGAGCCGCCTTATCTGCTTCTGCCGCAAGAATCTTGCTCTTTTTTTGACCTTCGGCAACAAGCACCTGGCTCTCTTTTTCACCCTCGGCACGCAGAAGTGTTTCACGGCGTTCACGCTCTGCCTTCATCTGCTTTTCCATCGCATCCTGAATTTCTTTTGGCGGCAGGATGTTTTTCAGCTCAACACGGTTG
>CAYQRS010000148.1:0-3654 GCA_964419825.1 uncultured Eubacteriales bacterium | reverse complement strand
ATAAGCATCCCTGCCGTTAAAATATTCCTCAATAACAGGTCTGATTTTTCCGGCAGATTTGCCCTTGCCCGCACAGGGGTTAATAATAAAAATATGTTTCATTTTTACACCCTCATTTAAAATACATAAATAATTGGCACTTGATCATACCGTTATAGAGCTTACGGCGTTTATCGGCTTTTCTGCCGAAATCCTGCTCAAAGGTTTCCGACGGGCTGATAATTGTATATGACCAGCCGTGCTTACGCTCGAAAACTCTGCCCATTGTTTTGTAAAGCTTGCTTGCCTGCTCAATATCGAGCAATCTCTCGCCGTAAGGCGGATTGCAAATCAATGTGCCTTTTTCGCTTTCGGGCTTGAAATCCTTAACATCTGCAACATCGAAGCGAACCTTATCGGAAACGCCTGCCTGCTTGGCATTGATTTTTGCAATCTCGATTGTTTCCGCCGATATATCGGAGCCGTAAGCAAAGAAATCAGCATCTCGCCTTTCCAAATCTCTTGCTCGTTCCTTTTCGGTTGCCCAAATCGAACGGTCAAGCTGATCCCAACGGTCACAGGAGAAATTGCGTTTAAGACCCGGAGCAATATTCATCGCCATCATCGCACCCTCGACAATAATCGTGCCCGAACCGCAAAGCGGATCATAAAGAGTGTGATAAGGTCTGAGCCTTGAAGCGGCACAAAGAGAAGCCGCAAGCGTTTCTTTGATCGGTGCGGAATTTGCCTGAGGACGGTAGCCTCGTTTGTGCAAGCCTGCACCCGATGTATCAAGCAAAAGGGTTACAATATCCTTATTGATTGAAAACTGGATTTGATGAATCGGACCCGTTTCGTCAAACCACGAAATATTATATTTTGATTTAAGCCTTTCGACAACTGCCTTTTTGATTATCGCCTGACAATCCCTAACGCTGAAGAGCGTTGAATTGATTGAATAACCCTTTACAGGGAAGGCATCACGGCTGCCGAGCCAACGCTCCCATTCGAGCGCCTTTGTGCCCTGAAACAGCTCCTCAAAGCTCGTTGCCTTAAAGCTGCCGACAACAATTTGAACACGCTCTGCAAAACGGGAACAGATATTGACACGGGCAAGAATATTCTCATCGCCTGAAAAAAGGACTCTGCCGTTTTCTGCCATAACATTTTGAGCCTCAAGGCTGCGAAGCTCATCCGCAATAAAGCCCTCCAAGCCGAGCAGACACGGAATACAAAAATCAATAAGCATAAATATACCTTTCAGATATAAACAAAGTGGGGGCGGCGCTAACCGCTCCCACCTATTATAAATTAAATATTTAAGTTAGTCAACATTATTTTAATTAACTTCGGGCTCTAAAAGACCGTAGCCGCCATCCTTGCGGACATAAACGACGCAAACCTTGCCCGTTTCGGCGTTGAGGAACATATAAAACTTGTGACCGACAAGGTTCATATTCAAAATTGCTTCATCAGCGGTTTGGGGTCTGAGTGAAACCGTTTTGGCTCTGACAACTTCATATTCATCTTCTTCGTAAGAAGGCTCTGCAATGAATTCATCGAATGCGCCCGACCTGAGCTTCTTCTCGATTCTGGTTTTGTTCTTCCTGATTTGGCGGATAAGAGAATCAATACAAAGATCGAGAGCATCGTTCATATTCTCTGCTCGTTCCTGCGACCTGAAGATCATACCGTTGTTGTTAACGGTAACCTCAACAATCTGCTCGTTCTTTTCAACCGTTGCGGTAATTTTTGCTTCGGCTGAATCGCCAAAGAAACGCTCGATTTTTGTAAGCTTTTTTTCAGCGTGTTCTTTGAAAGAATCTCTGAGTGTGCATTTGCGACCGATTGTTGTGATTTTCATATTTACATCCCCTTTGTGGTGAATCGAAAAGATTTGATATTAGTTTAACCAATATCTCTTTTCTCATCTGTATTATAACATATTGCACAATATTTGTAAAGGGATTTGAAAAATTTTATATCGTTTTAATAGTTTTATTTCTTAGATTACGGTCGAAGCGTGTCGAGTGACATGGCAACCGAAGTTGACGGCAACAGGCAGACCTGCAATATGCGTTGGCGCAGCTTCAATATTAACGGCAAGGGCGGTTGTTTTGCCACCAAAGCCCTGCGGTCCTATATTGAGCTGATTGACTCTTGCGAGTATTTCCTCCTCCGTTTGACGGTAAAATTCGTCTGCATTGCGAACACTTACACTGCGGCAGAGAGCTTTCTTGGCAAGAAAAGCACATTGCTCAAAATCGCCGCCGATGCCGATGCCGAGAACGATCGGAGGGCAAGGGTTGCCGCCTGCGGTTTTAACACAATCAACAACATAATCGATTATATCTTCACGGGTGGCGGCAGGCGTGAACATTTTGAGCTTGCTCATATTCTCGCTGCCGAAGCCTTTGGGTGCAACCGTAATTTTAACTGAATCGCCATCGACGATTTTTGTGTGAATTATGGCAGGAGTATTATCGCCCGTGTTGTTACGCCTTAATGGATCTGCCACAACGGAGCAACGCAAAAGTCCTTGAGTATAGCCCATACTCACGCCCTCATTAACGGCATTATTAAGGCTTCCGCCCGTAAAATGGACATCCTGACCTATCTCAATGAAGACAACAGCCATTCCGCAATCCTGACAAATCGGAATATCCAATTCGCTTGCGGCGGATAAATTGCCAACCAAATCGTTCATCACTCCGCAGGCTGGCTCTGTTGTTTCTGCGGCGGCACCGCTTTTAATAAGCTCAGTCAAATCCTGCGGCAGAACCTTGTTAGCTTTTATGCAAAGCTCCTTTACCGCTTGGCTGACGGCACTGACATCAATCTCTCTCATAAATTAACCTCTTTATACAACAATGCACTGTAAGGCAACCCCTACAGTGCAAATTAAATTCATTATTTTCTGCCTCGTCTTGAAGTCTGCTGACTGTAACGAGAATCGCTCGAACGGCGCAGATCTGAAAACTTATCATCGCTGACCTGCTTGAATTTCGCCATCATATCCTCAAAAGAAGCAGGCTCGCTTGATTGCGGCTTACCCTGCCAAACATTGGGGCGTGATTGGTTGCGGCGAGGACGATGCTGGAAGCTTTCATTCTCAGCCTTCGGAGCAGGCGGATTAGCCTGTTTGATTGAAAGGCTGATTTTACCGTCGTTGCCGACAGACAAAACCTTAACCTTAACCTGCTGTCCCTCTGAAAGATGGTCCTTAATATCCTTGACATAGGTATTTGATACCTCAGAAATATGTACCATACCCGTTGTGTTAGCATCCAACGATACAAAAGCACCGAAATTTGTAAGGCCCGTAATCTTACCTTCGATAATTGATCCTACTTCAATCTGCATAGAAGAGCTGTTCCCCCGTAATAAATGATTTTCTTAATTAGCCGAATCGGCATATACTCTTTCGCCCGGCATTACATAGTCAAGATTTTCGTGGGCATATTGAAGAATATACTCAGATTCATCTTCACTGTTGAGAATATCCTGAAGCTGTGAGTTCTCCTCATCCTGCTCAGCTATTTTAGAGCTGTATTCAGCAACGGTTTTCTCTTTTTCTTTTATATCCATGCGAAGTTGTATTAAAGTAATAATCAAAAAGCCAACAACGGCAACAATAGCAAGGACGAGAACGATGCTTATTCTACCCTGTTTTTC
>CAYQRS010000147.1:0-3698 GCA_964419825.1 uncultured Eubacteriales bacterium | reverse complement strand
GTATATTATATTATAATGATTACAAAGGAGATAAGCTATGACATTTTCATACAAAACAGCAGGAACCTGCTCACGCAGAATCGATATTGAGCTTGACGGCAGCACAGTCAAAAGCATCAGCTTTGAGGGCGGCTGTTCGGGCAACCTCAAGGGCATTTCCGGCCTTGTCAAAGGCATGGAGATTGATGAGGTCATCGAAAAGCTCGGCGGCATAACCTGTGGCTTCAAATCCACATCATGCCCCGATCAGCTTGCAAGAGCTTTGGCAAAATACAAGGAAGAAAACGATATTTAAGGCTTATGAATTTTGAAGGTTTGCAAATTAACAAGGAGCTTGCTTCACAGCTTTCCTCTGCGGTGAACACGGGGCGCTTGCCCCACGCCGTAATCATTGAGGGCGGCAGTGAGGCGGAACGGCTTGCGCTTGCACGCTCGCTTGCCAAGGCGCAGGTTTGCTCCTGCGGCGGCGAAAAGCCCTGCGGCGAATGTGACAACTGCACAAAGGTACGCAGTGGCTTCCACCCCGATGTTTTCGAGGCAATCGCTAACGAGGGTGAAACCGATCCGCTCAAGGTCAACGCCGTTCGTCAAATCCGCTCAAACGCTTTCATATACCCCAACGAGGCGGAAAGGCGAGTTTTCATCCTGCACAATATGCAGTTTGCCAACGAGCAAGCGCAAAACGCCCTGCTCAAAATTCTTGAAGAGCCGCCCGAATATGTCCGTTTCATTCTCACTTGCCCCAATTCCTCGGTTTTGCTGGAAACGATAATTTCCAGAACGGCGGTTTATTCATTGGGTCAGCAGTTGAGCGATTCACTCAACGCCAAGCACGATGAGGCGTGTGCAAAGGCAACTGCGGTTGCGGCGGCGCTCCTCACCGCAGGCGAATATGAGCTTCTCAGCCAAGCGGCTGATTTTGAAAAGGATATCGAGCTGCTTGTTCTCACGCTCAGCCTGCTCAGGCTGATTTTCCGTGATGCGCTTGCAATAAAGCAAAACGCAGGCTCTACCCTGCTTTCCGATTCGCCGAACGAAGCGAAGGCCCTCAGCCGTTCCTGCACCGTCGCACAGCTTATGCGGCTTATGCAAGCGGTTGAAACGCTCGAAAAAAGTGCGGCACAAAACGCAAACAAGAACCTGCTCATAACCAGATTTTCAAGTCTGTTAAGGGCGGCAATAGATAAGTGAAAGGATTACTCACAATGGCAAATGTAGTTGGCGTCCGTTTTAAGGATGTCGGAAAAGTATATTATTTTGAGCCGAATGACGAAGAATTCAAGCTCAATGACAAGGTTATCGTCGAAACCGTGCGAGGCGTTGAATGTGGCGAAATCGCAATCGAGCCCAAGCAGGTTGACGACAGCGAAATCGTTAAACCTCTCAAAAAAATTCTGCGCAAGGCAACCAAAGAGGATATTAAGCGCATGAACGAAAACAAAATCAAGGAAGCGGAAGCGCTCAAAATCTGCGAGCAAAAAATCCAAAAGCACAACCTTGATATGAAGCTTGTTGAGGTTGATTACACGCTTGACGGCAGTAAGATTTTGTTCTATTTCACCGCCAACGGCAGGGTTGATTTCCGTGAGCTTGTCAAGGACCTTGCATGCGTATTCCGCACCCGAATCGAGCTGCGCCAAATCGGTGTCAGAGATGAAGCAAAAATGCTCGGTGGACTCGGTATGTGCGGCAGACCGTTCTGTTGCAGCTCATATATGGGCGATTTCCAGCCTGTTTCAATCAAAATGGCAAAGGAACAGGGCTTATCACTCAACCCCGTCAAAATCAGCGGCACCTGCGGCAGGCTTATGTGCTGCCTTAAATATGAGCAGGAGAGCTACGAGCATCTTCTCAAGGTCACACCGAAGGTCGGCGCAATCGTCGATTGCAGGGAGGGCAGAGGCACGGTTGTTGATGTCAACCTTTTCCGTGGTATGCTCAAGGTTCAGCTTGACCGCAACCCGAATGCCGCCCCGATTTCAGTACACAGGCATGAGGTCAATGTTATCAGAGACGGCAGAATCAAGGTTGACCGTTCCGAGCTTGAAAATCTCAAAGGAATTGAGTAATGAAAGAACTTTTTGAAAATTCACAAGAACCCGAGGTTGCGGTTTTGGTCTGTGCCGATTGCGGCGATTACGACCCCGACTCCTCATTAGATGAGCTTGAAGAGCTTGCGAAAACCGCAGGCGCAACGGTCGTTGCAAGGCTCATCCAAAAGCGTGATAAAATCGATAACGCCACATATATCGGCTCAGGCAAGTTAGAGGAGCTGAAGGAATTTTGTGCAGAAAACGAGGTTGATTTGCTCATTTTCGATGCGGAGCTTTCGCCCTCCCAAACCCGCAACATTGAGGACGAAACCGATGTGCGAGTTGTTGACCGCACAACGCTGATTCTCGATATTTTTGCGGCAAGAGCAATGTCGGGTGAGGGCAAGCTTCAGGTTGAGCTGGCTCAGCTGAAATATTCTTTGCCGAGGCTTACGGGCAAGGGCATAAAGCTCAGCCGTCTTGGCGGCGGCATCGGCACAAGAGGTCCGGGCGAAACAAAGCTCGAAAGCGACCGCCGTCACATTCGCCGCAGAATTTCCGCCTTGGAGGAGCAGCTCGATGCACTTGAAAAGCGCAGAGGTAATCTCAGAGCAAGGCGTGCAAAGGACGGCGTGCAAACTGTTGCAATCGTAGGCTACACGAACGCAGGAAAATCGACCCTTATGAACGCCTTGACACAGGCAGGCGTTCTCTGCGAGGATAAGCTTTTCGCAACGCTCGACCCAACAAGCCGTGGTCTTGATTTGCCTGACGGTCGCCGTGTTATGCTTATCGACACCGTCGGCTTAATTCGCAGACTGCCTCACCACCTTGTCGAAGCGTTCAAATCAACACTTGAGGAAGCCGCAAACGCAACCGTAATTCTCAACGTCTGCGATGCTTCAAGTGAGGAATGTTCCGAGCATCTGCGTGTGACTGCGGATTTGCTCAACGAGCTGGGTTGCTTGAACAAGCCGATAATTTCCGTTATGAACAAATGCGACCTTGTGCCGCAAATCGGTGATTTGCCGACTGTCGGTAAATCGGTTATGATAAGCGCCGTTAACGGCGAGGGGCTTGATAAGCTGCTTGAAGCCATTGCCGCAGAGTTGCCACCAACAAGGCGCAATGCAAAAATACTCCTCCCCTATTCGGCAACCTCAATGGTCAACCGTTTCCGCACCGAAGGCAAGCTCCTTGCCGAGGATTATCGTGGCGACGGCATCTACCTCGAAGTAATCGCCGAAATCTCCCTCCTCGACGAGGTCAAGGATTATATCATCGAATAACAATATAATAATAATTTCTGTATACATTAGCTTCTGCATCGTATTAGCTTTATAGGGACACCCACACAGGTGTCCCTATAATTATATCCACCCCTCCCTCACCTCCCACTTCCACCCCACAAACTTCCGCTCCCCACCCTACTCTTAACTCCACTCCCGCTTTCACTCATCACTTTCAGCTTTCACTCCTAACTTTCAGCTTTCACTCCTAACTTTCAGCTTTCACTCCTAACTTTCCGCCCCGACTCTCCCAACTCCCCACACTCTCTCCCAACTCCCACACTCTCTCCCAACTCCCACACTTCCAATCCCACTCTCAGCCCCTGAGCACTCCCCAAATCGGAATGTTGTTGTATAAATGTTGAATATATTTAAT
>CAYQRS010000146.1:0-3828 GCA_964419825.1 uncultured Eubacteriales bacterium | reverse complement strand
CGCTTAACCATTCCGAGAACCTCCTCGGCATATTCTTTGACATTCGCAACAGAAATCTTGGAATTAAGCGCCATATTAAGCCTTGTGTTTTCCGCCTGCTTTTCGCTCAACTCGCTATCCAGCGAAACGATTGCGTTGTTAAGCTCGTTGATTTGAACACGAAGGTAAATGTTCGTTCCGACAAACGAAAGGCAAACGGAAGCAACCGCAATGAATTTGATGATTTTGCGGCGGTTCGCCTTGAGCTGCGCCTGCCTGTTAATCAACCTCTGAGGCTTTTTGACAAGCTTCGGTCGAGGTGGCTGCGGTGCAGCTTTCTTCTTCGGTGCAGCAGAAGAAAATCTGTCCAGGTCGTATGCTATATTGTCGTTATAAGTCGCCATGAATAGAACTTCTCCCACTTGAAATTTGAATTAAAGCTTCTCGATTGCCCTCAGCTTAGCACTTCGACTGCGTGAATTTTCTTCAAGTTCCCTTTTGCTTGCAGTTTTGGGCTTAAAACAGATTTTGCCCTGCGGCTTTTTGCCGCACACACAAATTGGAAATTCCGGCGGGCAGGTACAACCAACAGTGAATTTTGAAAGGGCATTTTTGACTATCTTATCTTCAAGCGAATGGAAACTGATGATTGCCAGCCGCCCGCCGCTATTTAGTGAATTGAACATATCCGTAATCGCCGCTTCGAGATAGGCAAGCTCGCCGTTGACCTCAATGCGCAGGGCTTGAAAGGTTTTGCGTGCAGGATGCCCGTCACGCCTTGCGGCGGCAGGATAAGCGCTCTTGACTATTTCGGCAAGCTGAAGCGTTGTTTCAATCGGTGCAGCTTCCCTTGCCTTTATAATTGCAGAAACGATTCTCGGCGCAAACTTTTCTTCGCCGTAATCGTAGAGTATTTTTCTAAGCTCGCCATCGGAAAGGTTGTTAACCAAATCGGCGGCGGTGCGTCCCTCCTTGCTCATTCGCATATCGAGCGGTGCATCGTTATGGAACGAGAAGCCACGCTCTGCGGCATCGAGCTGATAAGAGCTAACGCCCAAATCCGCCATAATGCTGTCAACACCGCTTATGTTGAGGGAAGCGAGGATTGATTTTATGTTAAAAAAGCTGTCGTGTACGACCGTCACCCTGTCATCGCCGGAAAAACGCTTTTTCAGCACGGCGATGGCATCGGGGTCTTGGTCTATACAAATAAGCCTTCCTTCATTGCCTAATTGAGCTAAGGCAGCGGCACTGTGTCCGCCACCGCCTGAGGTGCAGTCCACAACCGTACCGTCGGGCTTGATATTAAGAGCGTTTATGGTTTCGTCAAAGAGAACCGGCTTGTGGTTGAATTCCATTTAGCTTCACCCTCAGAAATTGAGCTTTGGTGTGCCGACAACTCTGCCTGCGTGGCTTTCAGCCTCAGCCTTGGCAAATGTTTCGGGGTCCCAAATTTCCAAACGCTTCATATTGCCGATAATCGTAACCTCTTTTTTTAGCCCTGCATATTCACACATTGCCTGACTGATTGTTATTCTGCCTTGGCTGTCCATATTGACATCCTCGGAATAACGGTAGAGGTCACGCCTCTCCCACTCCTGTTCGGGAGTAAGCTCGCCTTGCGAGTTTTTCTCATTAAGCTCCTCGCAAAGCTCGTCCCAGGTTTCTTCGGGAAAGCAGTAAAGCCCCACCAGAGGGTGAGGTGCACGGCAAATAACAAAATTGCTGCCGAGAGGTTCACGGTATTTTGCAGGAATGAACAGACGCTTTTTGGCATCAAGACCATGGGTATATGTACCCTTAAATTTCATATACGCCAAGCCCATTCACTCCTCTCTTGCTCTTTTTTGCTCTTAATTGGTGATTTTTTGCTCCACCTTGGTTTTATTATAATGGCACAAATACAATTAGTCAAGCGATTTCAAAAAATTTTTTCGTTTAAAAATGCCAATTTTTACCTGAATTTTTTGCACATTATCACATCTTGTGCAGAACAAATTTTCATCCACAATTTTTCAGCAAATAAAAAAACAGAGCCATCCACCAAAAGCGGATAGCTCTGAATTCTATTTTTTAAAGATTAGCCCTCGCTGGGAGCGCCTACGGGGCAGTTACCTGCGCAAGCGCCGCAATCAATGCAAGTGTCTGCATCGATAACATACTTGCCGTCACCCTCTGAGATTGCGCCTACGGGGCAATCTGCTGCACATGCACCACAGGAGATGCACTCATCAGAAATAACGTATGCCATTATCGGGAAACCTCCTCTTTATAATATTTTATTACCATACTTTATGAAAAACGCAGATACAACTGCATTATTCAGCAGGAGCATAGAGATCCTTGAGTCTGAGGAGGTGATCATATCTGTCGATTGATGCTTGCTCAGCCTTAGCAAAGAGCTCTTCAGCACGCTCGGGGAATGCACGGGTAAGTGATGAATAACGAGCCTCACCGAGGATGAAGTCACGATAGCTTGCTGTTGCAGGCTTGCTGTCGATTGAGAAGGGATTCTTGCCTTCTGCCTTGAGAGCGGGGTTATAACGGAACATATTCCAATAACCACATTCAACAGCCTTCTTCATCTCTGCCTGGCAGTTAACCATACCGCCCTTGATGCTGTGCATCTCACAGGGAGCGTAAGCGATGATGATTGACGGACCCGGATAAGCCTCAGCCTCTGTGATAGCCTTGATTGTCTGGTTCTGGTCAGCACCCATAGCAATCTGTGCAACATAAACATAACCGTAGCTCATAGCGATTTCTGCAAGGCTCTTCTTAGCAATTGCCTTACCTGCTGCTGCGAACTGTGCAACCTGACCGATCTGTGAAGCCTTTGAAGCCTGACCGCCTGTATTTGAGTAAACCTCGGTATCGAATACCATGATGTTTACATCCTGACCTGAAGCAAGAACATGGTCAACACCGCCGAAGCCGATGTCGTATGCCCAACCGTCACCGCCGAAGATCCAAACAGATTTCTTAGCGAGGTAATCCTTGTTTTCAACAACATCCTTGCAAAGGTCGCAATCACAACCATCGAGGAGAGCAACAAGAGCATCTGCGGCAGCGCCGTTCTTAGCACCGTCGTTAGCTGTTGCGAGGAACTCTGCACAAGCAGCCTTAACCTCGTCGCTTGCCTTGTCGGAAGCTTCGATAGCCTTAACGTTGTCGATAAGTCTTGAACGGATAGCGTTCTGACCAAGGAGCATACCGTAGCCGTGTTCTGCGTTATCCTCAAAGAGTGAGTTAGCCCATGCAGGACCGTGACCCTTTGCGTTTACGGTGTAGGGTGATGTTGCTGCGGGACCGCCCCAAATTGATGAACAGCCTGTAGCATTGGAGATATACATTCTGTCACCGAAGAGCTGAGTGATGAGGCGAGCATAAGAAGTTTCAGCACAGCCTGCGCAGGAGCCTGAGAACTCAAGCAGCGGCTTCTTGAACTGGCTGCCGATAACTGTATTGTCTGTGAGATCCTCTTTCTCGGTAACGTTAGCAACCATGTAATCGAATACGGGCTGCTGGTTATCCTGAGTTTCTCTCGGAACCATCTTAAGTGATTTTGTGGGACATACACCGATACAAACGCCGCAGCCCATACAATCGAGGGGAGAAACGGAGAGAGTATACTTGTAAATACCCTTGCCCTTGCCTGCCTTCTTGTCAACAATAACTGCCTGCTCAGGAGCTGCGGCTGCTTCAGCCTCAGTCAAAGCGAAGGGACGGATTGTTGCGTGGGGGCAAACATAGGAGCACTTGTTACACTGAGCGCAGGTTGAAGATTCCCAAGCAGGAACCATAACAGCAACGCCACGCTTCTCGTAAGCGGAAGCACCCTGCTCGAAG
>CAYQRS010000145.1:0-3832 GCA_964419825.1 uncultured Eubacteriales bacterium | reverse complement strand
TTCGCCGCTTTTTATTTATACTGTAAATTCAATTAACGGTTTGCGCTGTCCGAGCATAAACTGCAAAGGGGCAACCCGCCCAAAAAACAAATCAAGAAAGGACAGACCGTTATGGCAAGATTCACAAACCAAGCTCAGCTTGCTTATAATAACTCCGTAACCAACTCCAACATCGCCGTGGGCGAAATTGTCGAAGTGCTCTCCGTGAGCAAAAACGCCGTCGGCGCAACCTACGGCAGAGATGACAATGTAACCTATGTTATTTCAATCGTGAACACAGGCACAACGCCCTACACCGCACTCACCGTAACCGATGACCTCGGCTCATACGAAAGCGGCGCACTCACCCTTGTTCCCCTTGAATATGTTGACGGCTCGGTTAAATATTTCGTGAACGGTGTGCTTCAAGTCGCACCGACCGTAGCCTCGTCTTCTCCGCTTGTTTTCAGCGGAATCAGCATTCCCGCAGGCGGCAACGCAACAATCGTTTACGAGGCAAAAACCAATTCATTCGCTCCGCTCGAAGCAGGCTCAACAATCGACAACACTGCCGTTGTCAGCACAGCAGGACTCACACCGATCAGCGCAAGCGCAACAATCACGGTCAACACCGAGCCTGAGCTGACAATCACAAAATCAATCAGCCCCGTTCCCGTAACCGAAAACGGCACGCTGACCTACACCTTCCTCATCCAGAACACAGGCAATACCGCCGCAACAGCCGCCGATAATGCAGTTATCACCGACACCTTTAATCCGATTTTGACAGGTCTTAACGTCACCTTCAACGGCGCACAATGGTCGGAAACAACAGATTACACCTATAACGATGCCGACGGTCTTTTCACAAGCGTTGCAGGCAAAATCACCGTGCCTGCCGCAACCTACACCGTTGACCCGACAACGGGCGCAACAATCGTTACGCCCGGCTTCAGCACGCTTGTTATAAGCGGCGTAATCTGACAGTCATAATAAAAGGCGTTTTTATTCAATTTTCGGGGCTGAATATTTTTCAGTCCCGTACATATTTTTGAAAAACTTCCCCTGCCCTATTGACAACGAACTAAATCGGTGCTATCATTACAACAGTTGAATGATTGTTCAACTGTTAGGAGATGTAAATATGAATAATAATATCAGCGGCATCAGCGGCAACAATGCCTCAGCTATGCCGAATGACGAAATTCTCTATGCCTTGGCGGATTTCTTCAAGCTTATGGGCGACACAACCCGTTGCAAGCTTCTTTTTGCAATTCACGGCGACGAAAAATGCGTCAATGAGCTTGCGCAAGCAATCAATATGACAAAATCCTCTGTTTCGCACCAGCTCAATACCCTGCGCCGCAGCGGAATCGTCAGGTGTCGCAAGCAGGGCAAAGAGGTCTATTACCGCCTTGACGATGAACATATCAAGCAGGTTATCGAAATCGGCTTGGAGCATATTGAGCACAAGGACGGAGGTCACACATTATGAAATCGGACAAAAGAATTTTAACTGCATTTTTACTCAACCTCGGCTTTTCCGTGTTTGAATTCTTCGGCGGAATTTACAGCGGCAGCGTTTCGGTTTTATCCGACTCTCTGCACGATTTCGGCGATGCCGCAGGAATCGGCGTTGCCTACTGGTTTGAACGCAAGAGCAAAAAGGGTGCTGATGAAAAATTCACCTACGGATATGCAAGGTATTCGGTCATCGGCAGCGTTATCACAACAGTTATTTTGCTCGTCGGTTCCTTGCTTGTCATCACAAGCTCAATCAAGAGGCTCTTTAACCCGATTGAAATCAACTATAACGGTATGATTGTGATTGCGATTATCGGCACGGTCGTCAACCTCGGTGCGGCTCTGTTCACTTCCGGCGGCAAATCAATCAACCAAAAAGCAATCAACCTGCACATGCTGGAAGATGTCCTCGGCTGGATTGCAGTCTTGATAAGCGCCGTTGTTATGCGATTCACGGATTGGTGGTTCATCGACCCGATCCTTTCCGCTGTGATTGCCGTCATCATTTTCGTCGGTGCGGCAAAAGCGTTCAAGGAAGCTGTTGATCTCCTGCTTGAAAAAGCACCCGTTGGCGTTGACCGTGCAAAGCTTGAGGAAAAGCTCAACTCCATTGAAAGCGTCAAGGAAATTCACCACCTCCACATTTGGAGCCTTGACGGAATCACAAACTGCGCAACAATGCACATCGTAACAAACGCCGATGCAAGCCAAACCAAAGAAAGCATACGCAATGTGTTAAAGGAATTCGGCATCAGCCATTCCACACTTGAGCTTGAAGCGGAAAACGAAATCTGCGCAATGCATAGTTGCGAGCGTGACGAACATTCCCACGCAGAGCATCACCACCATCATCACCACCACCATTGAAAATTGTATATTCTTGCAAACAGCTGTATAAAATTGTATAAATATACCAAAACTACACATCATATCACCGTGCTAAAGTACAAAAGTGCAGATTTACTCAAAAGTGGGTTGACATTTCATTGACTCTGGTGTTATATTACTATCATCGAATATCCCTTACGGGATGCAATTTTAGGAGGTAAATTCCAATGAGAAATCTCAAGAAAATCATTGCTCTTGTTCTTGCTTCGCTTCTTATTGTAGGTTGCTTCGCTTCTTGCGGCGACAAGACCGACAGCGATGCAAACGAAATCGTAATCGGTACACAAGGTCCTCTTACAGGTACAGCTGCTCAGTACGGCGTTGCTGTTAAGAACGCAATCCAGCTTGCTGTTGACGAAATCAACGCTGCCGGCGGCGTAAACGGCGCAAAGTTCAAGTTCATCGCAGAGGATGACGAGGCTGATACTGCTGATAAGGCTGTCAGCGCATTCAACTCACTTATGGATCAGGGTATGCAGATCTTCATCGGCACTGTTACAACAGGCTCAGGTCTTGCTGTTAAGGATTTGACCGCTCAGGAAAATGTATTCCAGCTCACACCCTCGGCTTCTGCCGAAGAAATCGTTACAAACGACAACGCTTTCCAGGTTTGCTTCACTGACCCCAACCAGGGTGTCGGTTCGGCTGACTACATCGCAGACAACGAGGTTGCTAAAAAGGTTGGCGTTATCTACGATTCATCCGATGCTTATTCAAGCGGTATCTACAACACCTTTAAGGCTGAGGCTGCTAAGAAGGGCCTTGAACTTGTTGCAGAGCAGAGCTTCACTAAGGACAGCAAAACTGACTTCTCAGCTCAGATTCAGGCTTGCAAATCAGCAGGCGCAGAGCTTGTTTTCCTCCCCATCTACTATCAGGAGGCTTCTCTCATCCTTGCACAGTGCAAATCAGCTAACTACGCTCCGATCTTCTTCGGCTGTGACGGTCTTGACGGTCTTCTCACAACAAAGAACTTCGACGCAAGCCTTGCTGAGGGCGTAATGCTCCTCACTCCCTTCGCAGCAGATGCAAAGGACGAAAAGACTCAGGCTTTCGTTTCAGCTTACAAGGCTGCTTTCAACAACGAAATCCCCAACCAGTTCGCAGCAGATGCTTATGACTGCGTTTATGTTGTTAAAAAGCTCATCGAAGAAAACAACATCACCGCTGATATGAGTGCTGACGAAATCTGCGAAATCCTCAAGAAGGCTATCTCGGCTGACGGCTTCACCTTCGACGGTCTTACAGGTGAAGGCATGGTTTGGGATGCAAACGGTAAGGTTTCAAAGGCTCCCAGAGCTGTTATCATTAAGAACGGCGCTTACTCCGCTCTTTAATCGATAATTCAAAATCGAATCGAAATCTCGACAGTTATTTTTAGCTGTCGAGATTTTTTATGTTTTTGCAGTTGTTTTTACTTTTCATATATGATATAATACTT
>CAYQRS010000144.1:0-3883 GCA_964419825.1 uncultured Eubacteriales bacterium | reverse complement strand
CCCTCGGAGTGAGCGATTTGAGCACATCGTCAAGCGACTCCTTGAGCAGGATGTTTGAAGCGGCATCAGCAGGTGCGAGAGCATCATCATCGGGGATGAAATCGCCAAGGTGGCTGTCCTCCTCCTCACCGATGGGAGTTTCGAGTGAAACAGGCTCCTGTGCGACACGGAGAATTTCTCTGACCTTATCTACGGGCATATCAAGCTCTGCTGCAATCTCCTCAGCGCTCGGATCGTGACCGATTTTGTGGAGAAGCTGGCTGTTTGTCTTTTTAACCTTGTTGATTGTTTCAACCATGTGAACAGGGATACGAATCGTTCTGCCCTGATCGGCAATCGCCCTTGTGATTGCCTGTCTGATCCACCAAGTTGCATAGGTGGAGAACTTGAAGCCCTTTGTATGGTCGAACTTGTCAACAGCTTTGATAAGACCGAGGTTACCCTCTTGAATAAGGTCGAGGAACATCAATCCACGGCCGACATAACGCTTGGCAATGCTGACAACAAGGCGAAGGTTTGCTTCAGTCAGCCTTGCTTTTGCAACGGGATCGTTGTTGGCAATTCGCATTGCAAGCTCGATTTCCTCTTCGGGAGTAAGCAACGGAACGTGACCGATTTCTTTGAGGTAAACCTTAACAGGATCATCCGTTGTGATGTTTTTGGAATCGCTTGAAGAATCCGAGCTGCCCTTGGAAGATGGTTCGTTTTCAAAAGTAAGGTTATCGAGCGCAATATCACCGAGATCATCGATGATTTTGATGCTTGCGTTTTCGATGTTTTCATAAAGCTCGTCCAGCTCGCTGATGTCGAGATCCATTTCTTCGATTGCGGCATCAATTTCCTGAGTTGTGAGCTTGCCGTTCTGCTTACCCTTTTCGATAAGCATTCTCAGCGCAGTTTTCTTTTCGGTTGCTTCCATTGTCTTTCTCCTTTATTTCACTTCTGTAAATAATTTTTTGAATTCGTCATCGCTCAAAGCCGACGGATCAGCCACATCCGTTTTAGCTTTTTCTTCGAGCAAGAGTTTTATGCAATCGTTACATTCCGCAACGGGATTACCTGATAAGATTTTTGTGTTGATTATTCTCGAAAGCTGGGCAATCGAGCTTTGGTCAAGCGATTGCGAGAGAACGGAAAAATCAACACTTCCGCCGACCTCGAGCATCGGCTGCATTGCCTTAAACACATCACGACCGAATTCGCTGACGAACAAATCCGCATTGAGCTTATCGCCGAGCTTTTTGTAACATTCAGCCGAACGGATAAGGTTTGCAAGGAGCATTTCCTCAGCCTTCCTTGCGCCGAGAGATTTTGCCGGTATCGCCTTGCCGTTATCGGAAAACGAGTTGTGCTGAACCTTACGCATTTCTTCCCTCTCACGGCTGCGGTAGTTGGCTCGCCGTGTGGAATTGACCTGAGCGACGATTGCCTCTTTTGCAATATTCAGCTCACTCGAAAGCCTTGAAATATATATGTCACGCTCAATCTCGGAGGAGATTGCCGCAAGCACACCAACAGCCTCACGCATAAAGCTTACCTTGCCGTCATCGGTGAAGGTGTTATATCTGCCACGCAGGCTGTTAAGCTTATATTCTGTGCCTGTTGCCGCACCGTCAACGATTGCACGGAAACGCTCTGCACCGAATTTTTTAATGATTTCATCGGGGTCTTTGCCGCCGCTCAAATTGAGAACTCTGACCTTTACGCCTGTTTTGCCGAACATCTGAATCGCACGGCGCACAGCCTTTTGACCTGCTTCATCGGAATCGTAAGAGAGCAGAACCTCATCGGCATAGCGGCTCACAAGCCCAACCTGTTCATCGGTCAGGGCTGTGCCGAGGCAAGCGATTGCATTCTTGAAGCCTGCCTGATGCAAGGCTATCGTATCCATATATCCCTCGGTTATGATCAAGCGCCTTTCGCCGCAATCCTTGGCAAAATTAAGTGCAAAAACGCCTGCGCCCTTTTTGTACGCAATCGTGTCCGAGGTGTTGATATATTTCGGCTTTGAATCGTCAAGAACCCTGCCGCCGAAAGCAATCACATTGCCATGCACATCGATAATCGGTATCATCGCACGGTTGCGGAAATTATCGTAATAATTCACCCTGCCGTTTTTTTCGCTTTTGCGAACAAGGTTGGCATCGACAAGCTCACTCGGTGTGAAGCCCTTAGCGTGAAGATGGTCGTAAAGCCCACGCCATTCATCGGGCGCATAGCCCATACCGAAATGCTTGATTGTGGCAGGAGTGTAACCCCTTGATAAATAATAATCGAGGCAGACCTTGCCCTTTGCGCCGATAAGGCATTGATGAAAAAACCTCGCCGCCTCACGGTTAGCCTCAAGAACACGCTTACGGCGGTTGCTCAACGCATCGTCAAAGCCGTCCTCCGGCATGGACATACCTGCACGCTGTGCAAGACTTTTCACAGCATCGATATAGCCTAAATTTTCAATGTTCCTAACAAAGGTTATTACATCGCCGCCTGCACCGCAACCGAAGCAATAATAAGACTGTGTTTCAAGGTAAACGGTGAAAGAGGGCGTTTTTTCGTTATGGAAGGGACAAAGCCCTTTCATCGTTGTGCCGTGTCTGCGCAAATTCACATAAGGAGCTATGACCTCGGAAATTTCGTTCTTATCCCGAAGCTCACGCAAAAAATCTTCACTTAAACGGCTTCCTGCCATAAATCAAATCTCCATTATCGAATTACCCAAGAATCGGGCACAAAAAGCTTTGTAAAGGTGCTGACGGCAAAGCGATCCGTCATACCTGAAATATAATCTGCGGCGGCTCTGTCCGCACCCTCACGCAGGCAAATCTCCTCGTAAGAAATGGGCAGCTCCGCAGGGTTATCTGCAAAATAATGGTAAAGCTGTTTTATCATTATATCCGCCTTGCCTTCCTCACCCTTGCAATAAGGGTTGGTGTAGACACGCTCAAACATAAAGCTGTGCAGCTCCTCCATCGCATCGGCAACAGCCGCTTCAAGGCAAATATCCTCGCCGCTGTTTTCGATTGCGGAACAGACAAGGGTGTTGATTCTTTGCGATTTATCGCCACCCAAAATGTGTCTGATTGAAGGCGGAATATCGTTTTCCGTCAAAACTCCCGCACGGACAGAATCATCAATATCGTGATTGATGTAAGCGATTCTGTCGGCAAGGCGAACCACCCTGCCCTCAAGCGTTTTGGCTTGCTTGCCGTTTGTGTGGCGGTCGATTCCGTCGATAACCTCGGCTGTGAGGTTAAGCCCCATACCGTTTTTTTCGAGCAATTCGCAAACTCTGACGCTCTGCTCATAATGCCTGTAGCCATTGGGGTGGACATCATTGAGCGCTCTTTCGCCTGCGTGACCGAACGGAGTGTGTCCCAAATCGTGTCCGAGGGCGATTGCTTCGGTCAAATTCTCGTTAAGGCGCAAGGCAACGGCAATCGTGCGTGCGATTTGAGCAACCTCAAGCGTATGAGTGAGGCGAGTTCGGTAATGATCGCCCTCAGGCGAAAGGAACGCCTGCGTTTTATGCTTCAGGCGGCGAAAGGCGTTGCAATGAATAATTCTGTCCCTGTCACGCTGGTAGCAGGTGCGAATATCACATTCCGGCTCTTCACGCTTGCGCCCCGAAGAAGAATCGGAAAACGAAGCGTATTCCGACAGAATAAGATGCTCGTTTTTTTCCGTAAGCTCACGGATTGTTTCAGCCAAAAAATCACCGCCCAACTTAAAACAACACTTTCTAATAAGTTATACAACAAAATTTTAAAAATCCCTTTAATTTGACGAAAAAATATTTATTTAATTTCCGAAAAAAGCTTCCCTGTAGCTTTGGCGGTTATTTTACCGAAGCTGACATCGGTCAATTTTGCGGAAAACTGTGCAA
>CAYQRS010000143.1:3602-3885 GCA_964419825.1 uncultured Eubacteriales bacterium | reverse complement strand
ATATACAGCACATCATTTTCCCAATTTGATTCGTTGTTATAGTAAGCAGTGCCATTGAACGCACTCTTACCAATGCTCGTTACGCTGTCAGGGATTGTTATGCTTGTAAGGCTGTCGCAAGAAGAGAACGCATAATTATCAATGCTCGTTACGCTGTCAGGGATTGTTATGCTTTCAAGGCTTGTGCAATCATAGAATGCACTACCGCCAATGCTCGTTACGCCGTTACCGATTGTTACGCTTTCAAGGCTTTTGCAATAATAGAACGCTTCATAACCAATGC
>CAYQRS010000143.1:0-3502 GCA_964419825.1 uncultured Eubacteriales bacterium | reverse complement strand
TCGTTACGCTGTCGGGGATTGTAATGCTTTCAAGGCTTTTGCAATAATAGAACGCTTCTTCACCAATGCTCGTTACGCTGTCGGGGATTGTAATGCTTGCAAGTTTATCGCAAGAATAGAACGCACTATTACCAATGCTCGTTACGCTGTTACCGATTGTTACGCTTTCAAGGCTTTTGCAATAATAGAACGCTTCATAGCCAATGCTCGTTACGCTGTCGGGGATTGTAATGCTTTCAAGGCTTTTGCAATAATAGAACGCACTATCACCAATGCTTGTTACGGGATAGCCGCCGAGGGTTGACGGAATCGTTACATCGCCGCTGATTGACGAATTAACATTGGTGATTGTGGCTTTGCCGTCGGTAACCATGTAACTGTAACATCCATCTGTTGCCGTTTCTGCCGATGCCGAGAATGGCATAGCGCAAAGTAAGGTTACTACGCACAAGAGAAAAGCTATTGTGCTTTTGATTGCTTTGCTGTTTTTCATAAGTTTTCCTCCAAAGAATTTATTTTCAAGCTGAGTGGTGAACTGAGTCAATCTTCTTCACATGATCGAGAATTGACTGAGTTAATCACACAGCTTCAAAAAGCGTGCGGAAGTCTGCGGAGTTGATGAGCTTTTTAACGGTTGAAGAATTATAATCGTTGCTGTCGTTTGTGCTGAAGCAGCATTCGCAAACAGCATCATCTGCAAGTACCCAGCCGTTGCCAATTGATGTGCAAGGGATATTGCCAACTACGAGCTTTGTGCCGATTTTTGCATCAACACCTGCAATTTTCAATGCGGGGCGAACGCCTACTGTATCTGAATTTACGCTCAGACCGACATAGTCAACAAGGTTTGAGTCAGCGAACACGCAAGCGGCTCTTTCTTTGCAATCGCCCTTACCGTCGAGCCACCAAGCGTTGCTCGATTTCGGAATGATGCTGCCGAATGTTTCGCATTCTTCGGGCTTGAGGATACGGATGCTCTGGATTTTCTCTGCGTTGTAAGTTTTGATTGTCATAATGATTATCTCCTTTGTTTGATTTATTTCATAGTAATTATGTAATATTTGGTTTCGATGAAAAGTTTCTGAACAGGAGTTCTTCAACTTACCTCATCTCCCCTTTCACTATTCAAGACGAGCGGATTATGAAAAGGTTGCACGAAATTGAAAAGTTTTTTGAAAAAGTTTTGCGGTGTATGCTGTGGCGTGTTGTATCACCTCTGCTGAGTTTCTTTCTCTTAGGCAAGGCGAGAGCCAATCAAGACTTATTCTCGCCCAAGAGTATCATTTATGGCAAACACCTGAATGACCCCCGCTACTATCAAGACGAGCGAATTGCACGGCGGTTGCAGGTTTTTGGAAAAAAAGTTGAAAATTCCGAAAAAACTTGCTTTGACGATTGAAAACTATTTTGGTTGCAGCTTTTTTAAAATATTAACAGAAATTTTACAACAATAATTATTGCACTTTAGGTTGAAAATTTTGTATATATTTGTTATTATTTTCATCATAAAACAATGTAGGGGATTATGATGAATACCAAAAGTTTAGATGAGATTGTCCAAGCGGCCAAAGACGGAGATATGGCGGCTTTCGAGGAAATCTACAAAAGGTTTTCGCCGAAGATGCTTTCCGTTGCAAAGGAGATTACACACGTCCTTGAAGAAGCGCAGGACATAATGCAAGAAAGCTTTATTTCTGCAATCAACAACATTTCGAGCCTTAAAGAGAACGATAAAATCGAAAAATGGCTCATTCGTATTGTTGCTAACAAAAGTAAAGATTTCTAAAAAAAAGCCAAGCCGGTTGAAATGGACGACGATATTGAATTCGTCGTTGGCAACATACCGGACAGAGATGAAGCAGTTATTCCTGAAAAATTCCTTGACAGCGACGAGAGAGCCGAAGAAATTCGGAGCATTGTTAACGCCGTTTCCGAGGATAAGAGGCTTTGCTTGATTATGTATTACCAATACGAAATGAGCATTGCCGAGATTGCGGCTGAGCTTGAAATAAGCGAAACCGCAGTTAAAAGCCGCTTAATGAGGGCAAGAAACCAAGTTAAAGACGAGGTTGAAAAGCGGAACAAAAAGGGTATGCCATTGTTCGGCATCGCTCCCCTGCCGCTTATTATGCTCGCTTTCAGGCAATCGACACAGGCTTGCACGGAATCCTTTGCAGGCAGTGCCGCTCAAAACGCAATTTTCGCCACAATCAAGGCAAGCGCAGGTGCAGGTGCGGCTGTGGCAGGTGCGACAGGAGTTGCAAGCACAGCAAGTGCGGGTGCGGCAGTCGCATCAACAACAGCTACAACAGCGGCAACAGCTACAGCAACTACAGCAACAGCGGCAACAGCTACAGCAACGGCAGCTACGGCGGCAACAGCGGCTACTACAGCAACAGCGGCAACGGCGGCTACAGCGGCTACAGCGGCAACAGCTACAGCGGCTACGGCAACGAGTGCGGTCGCATCGGGAGTTGCAGGCATCGGCGCAAAATTCATCGCAATGTCCGTTGTGCAAAAGGTTGTTGCGGTTGTTGCGGCGGCGGGTGTTGTTACAGGTTCAACTGCGGGTGCAACAACAATCGTCAAGCACGTTAACAGCGAAAGGCAACAAGCGGCTGCTGTTGAGGAAACCAACACAACCGCTCCAAGAGTTAACTCGGACATACCCGTTGTTTTCACAAAGGTTGACGAAGCAACCCTGTCCGAGACCGATTCGCAAACAGAAACAATCAAGGTGAACACGCCCACAATCAACATAACAACGGGCAAGAACGAACAGACTCAAGCTCACCACACTACTCTTTCTGCCAAGGTAACGGTTCACGCTTCGACCACCAAAGCAACGGAAAAGACAACGGCGGGCAAAACAACAGTTGAGCCTACCACAACAAAGCCCACTACCACAAAACCCACAACAACAAAGCCCACTACGACAAAGCCCACTACGACCAAGCCGACCACAACAAAACCCACTACTACCAAGCCCACTACGACAAAGCCGACTACAACAAAGCCCACAACAACTGAGCGCACAACGGTTAAACCAACCACCACTCAGCCAACAACAAAGGGCAAGGCAACGGTCAATGTAAAGCTTTATTCCGCAGGCTCGGGTAGTGAATATGAAACCGTAACCCTGCAATTTGATGAGGGCGAGAGCATCACGATGAGCGTGATTGAGTCCCGCCTGATGAGCGACCTCGGCATTGATGCGATGAGCGACACGATAGACCAAATCGCTCAAGCCGGTGCAACATACGAGGTTAACGCTTATGCGATTTAACTGATTTTGAAAAAATTTAATTCGGAGAATATTTTGTAATGAAGACTAACAAAATGTTGAAAAGAACATTTGCACTGCTTTTATGTGTGGCAACCGTATTCTGTACCTTGCCATTCTCAGCATCGGCAGAAACGGCAACATATGGATATTACACTTACACAGTTACCGACGGCAAAGCCACAATCACCGATGTTAATTGGTCAATCAGCGGCGATG
>CAYQRS010000142.1:0-3911 GCA_964419825.1 uncultured Eubacteriales bacterium | reverse complement strand
GGTTAAAGGAAAAATGCGAGCTGACTGTTTTTGACAGAACGCCGAGTGACAAAATAATCGAACGTGCAGACGGATGCGACATCGTTATCACCAACAAAACGCCGCTCACAAAAGAAACTTTGAGCAAGCTCAAGGATTGCAAATTCATCGCCTTGCAAAGCACAGGCTACAATATTGTTGATATTGAATACGCTGCCGAACGCAAAATCCCCGTTTCAAACATCCCCTCTTACAGCACCGCCGCTGTTGCACAGCTCACCTTTGCACTTTTGCTTGAAATGACTAACAAGGTCGCTATGCACAATGATGCGGTCAAGAACGGCGAATGGACTGCCTGCGAGGATTTCTGCTTTTGGAAAGCACCGCTGACCGAGCTGCTCGGCAAGACCTTTGCAGTTATCGGCTATGGAAAAATCGGCGAAGCTGTTGCCGAAATCGCTTCAGCCTTTGGTATGAACGTTATTGCTTACACACCTAATCCGCAAAAGCATAAGGACAGCAAAAATGTTCGTTTTGTAACCCTTGAGGAAGCTCGTCAGCAAGCCGATATTATGAGCTTCCATTGTCCTTTAACCGAAAAAACAGAAAAATTGGTTGATAAAGGTTTCATTGACGCAATGAAAGACGGTGCTTATATTATCAACACCTCAAGAGGTCCTGTGTTAGATGAGCAGGCGGTTGCAGATGCGCTGAACAGCGGTAAGCTTGCAGGTGTCGGTGTAGATGTGCTTTCAGTTGAACCGCCAAAGGCAGACAATCCTCTTTTGAGCGCAAAGAACTGTGTAATCACGCCACACATAGCTTGGGCGGCTCACGAAACAAGGGAAAGGCTCGTTACCATACTTGAGGAAAACATCAACGCATTTATCGACGGCAAGGCCATCAACACAGTCAATATGTAAAAAACAAGGACACGGCATTTCAAAATCGCCGTGTCCTTTATCATATCAATTAAAAATCCAATTCGTGTGAACATTCGCCGCAATTTTCGTGCGGCTTTGAATTTGTTAAATCAAACAATGCGATACGCAAATCACCGATTTCCAGCCTTCTCGCAACAATATCGACAAAGCGGTTCTCATCAATTTCTTTACCGAGAGTATAATCAACTGCCGTTTTCGGGCAACGGAACACCTTACCCTCAACGAAAACAGAGGTTGAATCGGAGCAATAACGACATTCGCTACTGAATTCTCTAACATCGTAATTAACGCCGTGTTCCTCAAAAAGAGCAACCAATTCGTCAACTCTTTTGCCCTGAGAGTTAATGACTGCAGTCATACCCGGATTGCGCAAGACCTCGACCAAATCGTCATCCGGGAAAACATCGCCGCTTGTCATAACCTCAATGAGCCTGATTTTCGGCATACGCAGAACTGCTTTGATTATTTTCACAATTTCGGGATAGTCAAAAGGCTCATCGCCGATGAATCTGAGCTTGCCCATTGAATAATTAAGCTCATAAAAAACGCTCAATGTGTATTCAAGATTTTCGTAACTTGCCGAATAATCGCCGCTGTTGAGCAAAACATCGGTACATTCAGGGGTCAAGGTGCGTGGGTTATAAAGTTCCAAGTTAGCAAGGATACTCACCCAAAGACCGACATATTTGAGGAAGTTATCCTCCTTTAAAAACTGCGGCAAATTATTATACTGTGCGTTATAACAGCGGTTGATAAGATAACGCTTTCTTTCTTTTTTATTCATATATTACCTCTTATGTAAACGAGCGGTAAAGCTCAAGTGATTTGTATCTGCGCTGAGTTCGGGCAAGCAAATAAATCTCGCTGATTTCGCTCAGACTTTTCAAGCCCTGCGCCGAAAGCGAAAAAGAAAAAATCTTTTCAGGCTCGGATAAGCAGATATGACGCATTGCGCTGACAACGCCAATCGTCAGTTCAAGCGAATGTCTTTCAGGCTTGCAATCAGAACAGAAAAGACAGGCGTGTTCAACATCGAAATACATCGTTTCGGTGCTGTATTCGCCGCAGGAGGAACACGCCAACAAATTCGGCATATAGCCTGTTAAGCTCAAAATCCTCAATTCAAAAATCGCTTTCAGCTGTGCTACCGAGAGCTTGTTATTTGAAAGCTTATAGAGAGTGTTCAAAATCAGCGACAGCAGCTCAGACGAATCGCCACCCTCCGGCGCTAATTCGATTATCAGCTCACAGAAATACATTGCAAGCGAGGTTCTGGCAAAATCGCCTCGAACGCCGAAAAAGACTTCAATCGGTTCTGCCTCATCGATTGTGTAAACATCACGGTTCATATAAATCGATAGCTTTGAATAGCCGAGAAGCTGCGTTGCGGAAAGCGAACGGCTCTTGATGCTCCTTGCGCCACGCACAAACGCCCTGATAACTCCCATATCACGGGTAAGCACGGTAACGAGCCGATCCGCTTCACCCGTCTGTATCTCCTTGATTATTAAGCCCTCTGTGTTCAGCCTCATTGGCTATCTCCCTAAATTTAAGATAATCGGCAATTTTGCCGCTTTTGCGAAATATCTCCCAAGCGCTTTGCTTATCCAATAAAAACAACTCCTTCACAAAAATAACTTTTGCAAAACGAGCTGTTTTATACTCTGTAATTCAATTTAATCTAAGCCAAAATTATGAATCAAGCCTTCACGGTTGCGCCAATCCTCTTTAACCTTAACCCAGCATTTGAGGTTGACCTTGCAATCGAAAAAGCGCTCCATATCCTCACGTGCTCTTGTTGAAATGCGCTTGAGCATTTCACCCTTTTTGCCAATAATGATACCTTTATGGCTCTCTTTTTCGCAGTAAATAATCGCTTCGATGTCGATAATTTCGCTGTCATCACGCTCACGCATTTTTTCGATGCTGACCGCTGTGCCGTGCGGAATTTCCTTATCGAGGTTGCGAAGCAATTTCTCTCTTATCATTTCTGCCGCCAAAACTCTTTCGGGCTGATCGGTCAAGGTATCTTCGGGAAAGAAGTGGTAGCCGTCTTCGGCAAGCTTTTTAAGCTCATCAAGCAAAGCATCCATATTTGTGCTTTTAACTGCAGAAACCGGAACGATTGCTTCAAAATCATAAAGACTTGAGAATTTTAAAATTCTCTGCATCAAATCCTCTTTATTGGGAATCGTGTCAACCTTATTTATTGCAAGCACAACACGTGCCTTTTGCTGTTTGAACTTTTTGATAAGTTCCTCTTCCGTTGGGCGAAGCTCACCCTGCGGCTCAACAACGAAAAGGCAGGCATCAACGCCCGAAATGCTTTCATCAACAGCTTTGATCATTTTTTCGCCGAGCTTTGTTTTCGGCTTATGGAAACCGGGCGTATCGGTGAAAACAAGCTGAGTTTCGCCCTCAGTCAGCACGCCCATAATGCGTGTGCGTGTTGTTTGGGGCTTATCGGATACGATTGCGATTTTTTCACCGAGCAAACGGTTAAGTATTGATGATTTGCCGACATTAGGGCAACCGACAATAGCGATAAACGCTGTTTTTTCGCTCATAAATTATCTCCTAAATTTCTTCAAGTAAGTTGATGGATCAACAAAAATAAATGCCACCGCCACAACAAGGCTGAGAAGCAAAAGAAAAAGCTTGGCGATGTTTGCGGCAAAATAAGCATACATTGCAGAAAAGGCAGACGGCTGAAACAAAATCACCAGCCCAATCACAACAGCGAAAACAGCCGCAATGAGAACCGCACCTGCGGCAGTATCCTTGGCACGCTTTGCGTTTTCGCTTACCTCCCCTTTTGCCGCAAGGTTAACCGCACGCTCAATTGCGGTGTTGACATATTCGGCAGCAATCACCAAGGCGCAGGCAAGCAGCAGAATTGCCGCTTCCGTTCGGCTGACAACAAAAAAATCATAACGCAAAAGAAAGAAAAACATATATATCAGCACGCAAAAATGGAAGCGCATATTC
>CAYQRS010000141.1:0-3916 GCA_964419825.1 uncultured Eubacteriales bacterium | reverse complement strand
GTCGTTCTCTTTACCGCTTCTGGCTGTTCATAAATTTCTTTAAGCATAAAATGCTCGAATTTACCCTTGCCAACTGCCGTAAATTCTCTGCTGAATTTGCTTGGCTCTTTTTCAATGCTGTTCAGACTGAAATCGAAGAATTTGATTTCTTCCTTGCTTACCTGTGCAATTTCTCCGTCATCCATGCGGTAGAATATGTCTGCTCTGTCACCGATTGCGCCGATGTCCGAGGCAATGAAACAGCCCTCGCCCTTGCCGATAATGAGTGGGCTTGCAACCCTTAGGCAGTAGATTTTATCTTTTTCCTCGGCGTTCATTGCGGCAATCGCAAAACTGCCTTTAAGTAATTGAGCGGTTTTGCCGATTGCTTCAAGAGTGTTGCCGCTGAAGAATTTATCAAGCAGGGCGGCAATAACCTCAGTGTCTGTTTCGCTTTTGAAGGCGTAGCCGTTCAAATGCTCGGACTTTAGCTCGGCGTAGTTTTCGATAATGCCGTTGTGAACAACCGTAAATCTGCCGACTGAATGTGGATGAGCGTTTTCATTGCTCGGCTTGCCGTGCGTTGCCCATCTTGTGTGACCGATTCCCATCGTTGCGTTTGGCTTATCCTCACCGTTAACCTCCTCTTTGAGCAAGGCAATTCTGCCTTTCTTCTTTTTTGTTTCAATTCCGCTGTCTGTCATAACGGCAATGCCTGCCGAATCGTATCCTCTGTATTCAAGTCTTTCAAGTCCGCTTATCAAAAAAGGAACAGCTTGAAGTTTTCCGTTGTAACCCATTATTCCGCACATAAAAACACCTCAATCAAATTGTATGTATTAAAGCTAATAAAATTCGTCAAAAATTCATATATTGCTTTATAACGAGGTGGTCATAATGGATTCGCTTTTTACTTATAGTAGTTTGCGGCGTAAGGTGTTTGAAATGAAAGAGCTGTTCCCGTTTGCCGAGTTCGATGTTGCAGGGCGTAGCTGGGCAGGCAGAGCGGTGTTCGGTATGAGGCTCGGCAATCAAAATGAAACTGCGGCTTTCATCGGCTGCGTTGATGGCAGGGGAGTGGCTTCAACCCGATTGCTGCTTCGGCTTTTTGAAAATATGTGTAAAGCATATAAGGATAATAAAAAAATCGCAGGCATTAGGCTCAATGATATTTTAGATGAAAGAGGGATTTTGGTTTTGCCCTGTGTCAATCCCGATGGTGCAGAGATTGTGGCTGTCGGCGAAACTGCGGCAGGCAATTATGCCGATGTTGTGCGCCATACCTGCGGCGATTGCCGTGATTGGCAGGCGAACGCAAGGGGAGTTGACCTCAACCATAATATTTCGTCTGATTGGAAGGCTGTTAAGGATATGGAGCTGAACTGCGGCTATACATCCTTCGGTTCAAAATACTTCGGAGGCAAAATTCCGCTCAGCGAGCCTGAAACAAAGGCGGTGGCAAAAGCTCTTGCACTGAATAATTCACGCACGCTTATGCAGGTTGATTGCGGCATAGAGCGGCTGTATGTGCCAAGGCGCAGTGCGGAGAATTATGATGTCGGTATGATGGCAAAGGTGCTCTGTCTTTCAACGGGTTATGAGCTGTACGGCGGCGCTGTCGGTCTTGCTGAACAAAGGGGATTTGTTGATTGGTTTTCCTCTGAATATTCTGCTCCGTCGTTCTCGCTCGGCTTAAGCTTCGATTGTGAAAAAAGCTATCATTTATTGGAGGAGGGCTTGGTGTTATTTGCAATAATGTAATACAAATTTTCCAAACATTAGCGGGGCGTTTGTACAAAATAACGAAACTGAAAATTAACTTTGTTGAAACTGCCGAGAATAAACAAGCCCTGTTTGTGCAATTTAACATCAAATTTCAACCTTAAATTAACCTTAAGCCAACCTTAGTTGTCAAATTCGCCGAAACTGCAAAATCGAGGAAAAAACTGTTGATTTTGCTAGTGTTTTCCTATATAATGTAAATGCAAAGTTAAGAGTGAGAAAATTCTTTAATCTCACTCCGTTGTAGATCTGAAAGGAGATCAGAATAATGGTAATGAAAATTATTTCTGCCATTCTCGCATTCATCATGTCGATTCTCGGCTTGGCTCCCGCAGTTCCGAACAAAGAAGATTGCTACACTCAGGCTGAGTGGTATGTTCTTGTTGCTTCAAGCTTCGGCCTTACCGATAACGACGAAGAAACAAACCTTCTCGATGCTGAAGCAGCAGCAAAGCTTGACGCAGACACAGTAGCAGCTGTTGAGGCTTGCTATGATTGGGGCGTTATCGTTGACGAGTTCAAAGCTGAAGAAGCTGTTACAGACTATCTCGTTGCACGCTCACTCGCAGTTGCAACCGGCGCTATCAAAGCCTCCGATGCTAACAACAGCGATAAGGTTGTCGAAGTAGCTGGCAAGTTCTTTAAGCTTGAGTTCAGCCTCAAGTTTAACGGCGCAGTTAAAGCTAAGCTCATCAACAAGACAAATGCTGACAGCGCTCTTAAAGCAGCTCTCGATTATCGTGAAGCAACCGTAAAGCCCGCATCAAACGGCGGTACTCTTACTCTTGCTAATGACGAAGTTCTTGATATGTCAGAGCTTTCACTCGTTCCCAACGGCGAAGGCTTCAGCCTTATGTCAGAGAACGGCGAGGTTGCAGATGAGGATGTTAAGGCTCTCGATTACGAAGGCTCAGCACGTCCTTTCGATAACCCCGAAACAGCAGGCGTAGGCGGTCAGTCACTTAAGGATTCCATCAAGGGTATCCTTGCTGACAACAAAGATAAGATTAAGGATGCTGTCATTGATATCGTTGATTTCGATTTCGATATCGGCAAGCTTAATGTTGGCTTCGCTCTTGCTGATACAGGTTTCGACGTTTCAGTCGGCGGTAACATCAAGGGTGCTAACATCTCCAAAAAGTGGGAAGTTCGTAACTTCGAAGTTCTCACAAAGTTTGATGGTAACATTGCTGAGAAGCAGATCAACCATGCTTACCTCATCATGAACTATGACCTTACAGATAACACCGAGATCAGCGGTTCAGCTGCATACTCAGTTGCTGAAAAAGAGCTTCCCGAGGGCACAACAACTAACGAGTTCCTTACTCGCGTTCAGAACAACCTCTTCGAGCTCACAAAGGGTTCAAACAGCGAAATCACTCTCTTCTCTGTTGACGTTGCAATCCCTCACTGCCCTGCAATCACTGTAGGCATTGTTGCTAAGATTGTCATCACCTTCGACGGTAGAGTAGTTCTTTCAATCACATCAGAAGAGTCACACGGTATCGAAGTTATCGATAACAAAGCAAGAACAATCAGCGAGCAGACTCCTCTCGATACTCACATCGATGCACAGGCTCGTCTTGAAGGCACAATCGCTTTCAATGCTAACCTCAAGTGCGTAAGCATTTGCATCATCGACGTTGAAGTTAAGGTTGGTCTTGGCGTTCACGTAACAGTTCTTGTTGATACTGATGCAGGTAACTACAAGCTCGATATGCCTTATGACTTCCTCGCAGATGTTTATGTTCCTTACCCGACAGGCGACTCCGCATCAATCTATGCTAAGGTAAACGCTTACGGTATCGTTCATATCTCAATCGGTCAGAACTCAATTCTTAAGAAGATTGGTCTTAAGAAGACATGGAAGATCGTTGACGAAGACGGTAGAGGTAAGGTAAACGGCACATTCTACACCTATGAAACAGCCGTTGAAATCAACAAAGCCGCTTAATCGGTTTTAACCTTTCTTAAAATCAGCGCCCGACCGCTTGCGGTCGGGCGTGTTTTTTCTTTGCGCCTTGTCATTTTCTTGCTTTGCCGTGCAATTTTTCTCTTTGCTCTTGACTGTTTCAGCCGTTTGTGGTAAGATAATTTGGCACAAACGAATATAAGCCTCCTTAGTTAAATGGATATAATAAACCCCTCCTAAGGG
>CAYQRS010000140.1:0-4007 GCA_964419825.1 uncultured Eubacteriales bacterium | reverse complement strand
ATGAAATATATTGTATAAAAATAAATAGTGTGTTAAAATATGGGTGTTGTTCAGCACCCATATTATTTTTTTACGAGGTGGAAAAATGAAATACTGCATTAACAAAACCAATTACCGTGATTTCGATGTTTATGAAATCAATAAGGAAGAGGGCAGAGCTTATTTTATTCCTTTTACAAGCAAAGCAAAGCTCGCTGAAATCGATTTCAGAAAAGAAAGATTTTCAAGCGACGTTGTTCGCGTTCTTTCGGGCGATTGGCAGTTTAAATATTATTCAAGCTGTTCTGATTTGCCTGATGAAATCGATACCGAAAAAACGGATTTCGATACAATAAAAGTGCCTTCAACATGGCAGAGAACAGGATATGAGCCGCCCGTTTACCTCAACACAAGGTATCCGTTCGAGCTTAAGCCTCCGGCATTGCCTGAGGATATGTCTGCGGCAATTTACCGCAAGAGCTTCAATATCACCGATATGAGTAAAATTTATATGCTCGATTTTCTCGGAGTTTGCCCGTGTATCGATCTTTATGTAAACGGCAAATTTGTTGGCTACAGTGAGGGCTCTCACAATACTGCGGAATTTAATATCACTCCGTATCTTGTTGAAGGTGAGAATGAGCTTTTTGCCGTTCTGCCGAAGTGGAGCACCGCAACCTACCTTGAGTGTCAGGATATGTTCCGTGAAAACGGCATTTTCCGTGATGTTTTGCTCTATGAGCTTCCCCAAACCTATATCAGCGATTATTGTCTGCGTTGTGAAAAAACAACAGGCGGCTATAATCTCAAAGCAAATGTTATCGTAAGCGGTGCAGACAGAGATTATACTGTTGAAATCGTTGCAACCGATAAAGACGGTAAACAGCTTTTCTGCGATGAAAAGTCAGCAAATTCAGCTTTCCTTTTCGAAGCACTCGATGTTGTTGAATGGAATCCTGAAGTCCCGACTCTTTATGAAATTTTCATAACCCTTAAGCATAACGGCGAAGAAGTACATTCACTCCGCACATACTATGGCTTCAAGACAATCAAAATTCAAAAGGAAGTTTTCTATTTCAACGGCGAAAAGATTAAATTCAAGGGTGTTAACCACCACGATACTCATCCCGTAACAGGATATGTTATGAGCATTGAGGATATCGAAAAGGATCTTGCGCTGATGAAGGATTTGAACGTCAACGCAATCCGTACTTCTCACTATCCGCCCGATCCGCATCTTCTCATCCTTGCCGATTTTTACGGCTTCTATGTCGTTGACGAGGCTGATATTGAGGCACATGGCTGCGGTGATAAGCCGATCAACAACATCAACGCAATCAGCCACGATATTAAATGGGCACCTCGATATGTTGACCGTTGCCTGCGTATGTATAAGCGTGACCGTAACCACACCTGTATCACAATGTGGTCGCTCGGTAACGAAGCAGGCGGCTATAAGTGTCAGGATGCTTGCTATGATGTTCTTCACGAGCTTTGCCCCGAAATCCCGATTCACTATGAGGCAGTCTGCCGTACTGCCAGAATGGCATACGATGTTGTTTCCGAAATGTATACTCATACACCTGATTTGATTAAGGTTGCCGAGCATACGAGAGGCAAAAATTATAAGGGCAAGCCCTTCTTCCTGTGTGAATATTGTCACGCAATGGGTGTTGGCCCGGGTGCGTTGGATGACCACATGAAGCTCTTCTATGAGCATGATATATTTATGGGCGGTTGCATTTGGGAATGGGCTGACCACGCTGTTTATCATCCCGACGGTCCTCTCAAGTATACCTACGGCGGCGACCACGGCGAGGTTAAGCACGATGGCAACTTCTGCGTTGATGGTCTTGTTTATCCTGACCGCACTCCGCACACAGGTGCGATCGAGATGCAGATGGTTTACCGTCCCTTGCGTGCAAGACACACAAGAGCCAACAGCTTTGCTTTCACAAACACCAACCGTTTCAGAAGCTCAGGCTATATCACCATAAAGTGGACATTGCTTAAAAACGGCGTAGAAATCAAGAACGGTGAGCTTAATCCCGATATTGCTCCCAAGGCCGAGCGTGTTTTCCGCCTGCCCTTGCCGAAGCTCAACCCCGATTTTGAGTACCACATCAATTTTGATTATTATGACGGCGAAAAATTCATCGCTTACGAGCAGATTGCCCTTAATGAGGTTTATACAAAGTTCAGCCGTAAGAACTGCATGGATATCGGAGTAACCGAAACTGAACATTCTCTTATCGTAAAATTCAAGGACGGCAACGCTGTTTTCAATATTGAAACAGGTGACCTTGTCGGCTATGAGGTTAACGGCAAGCAAATGCTCAACGGTGATCCCAAAGCACCGAGAACGGTTATGCCGAACATTTACCGTGCTTTGACTGATAATGATGTTTACAAGGGTGCAAAATGGAAGGCTTGCGGCTTTGATAAATATACCGTTAAGCTTGAAGATTTCAAATATAGCCTTGAATATAACGAGGTTGAGGTTGAAACCGAATTCTACCTTATGAACGGCAGTAAAAGGCTTTTCGAGGGCAAAATCGAGTACATAATCAAGGGTAACGGCACAATTAAGATCAAGGCAGAAATCGAACCAGGCAGATTCTTTATTGAGGATGATTTGCCCTGCTTCGGCGTTATGCTTGAAATGCCGCACAGCTTCGAGAATGTTGAATATTTCGGACTCGGCGAATATGAAAACCTGCCTGATTTCAAGGCACAGTCACGTATCGGCATTTACAGCACAACGGTTGATGATATGCATGAGCCTTATATTAAGCCGCAGGATAACGGCAACCGTGGCGAGGTTCGCTGGCTGAAGATAACCGACAACGAGGGTGACGGCCTTATGATTTGCAACAGCAAGGGCAATTTCAGCTTCAATGTTCATCACTATACTCAGGAATTGCTTAAGAACGCAAGGCATCAGGAGGATCTTTACGATCAGAATGTAACCGCCCTCACAATCAACGGTTATGCACGCGGTGTCGGTACTGCAAGCTGCGGACAGGATACACTCAAGCAATACACCTTCTCCGCAAAGAACGGTCTGAAATTCCGCTTCTCGCTTCTTCCGATTACCGATAAGGTCAGCGAGAAATAATGAAATTTAAAAATGTTCTCATCGCCAGTGATTATGACGGAACTCTTTATAACAAGGATGGCATAATCACTGACGAGGTTAAGCAAAAAATCAAATACTTTATTGATAACGGCGGCAGCTTTACCGTCTGCACAGGCAGAACGAAGCAGGGCTTTCACGCTTACGACAGCTCTTATATCAATGCTCCTGTTTTGCTTGCAAACGGTGCGATGGCTTATGATTATGCCACCGCAACCGAAATCTTTGTCAATCCAATAGGGGAGGAGGCGTTTGATGCTTTCAGGTCGATTGCCTCCTCTTTCCCGAACGCTTCGATTGAAATGTATTCGCTTTATAATTCCTTTGTGATTAATAACAGCGAAACCTCAAAGATGCATTTTGAGGTGCAAAAAATCGATTACAAGGTGATTGATGACCCTGCACAGGCTGATTTACCTTGGGCGAAGTGTATGATATATGCAGGGGAGGAAAGCCTGAAAATTCAGCGGTTCATTGAGTGCAATTTTCCTCAGCTCCACTTTTTGCCGACGAGCGGCCCTTATATCGAGATTATGCAAAACGGTGTTGACAAAGGCACCGGCATCCTGACCCTTGCCGAGCGCCTTGGAATTGACAGAAATGATGTCTACGCAGTCGGTGACGGCTTTAACGATGTTGAAATGCTTGTTGCCGCAAAAATCGGCTTTGTTCCTGCCAACGGCTCGGCGGAAGCAAAGGCGGTTGCAAACAAAATCGTGCGAACAAATGACGAGGGCGCAGTCGCCAATGTTATCGAAATTTTAGATGAAATTTATTAAAAACATTTGACTTATCGAGTCGGCTATGGTATTATATTTAATCATAGCCGACTTATAAGCCGGTGTGGCGAAATCGGCAGACGCAAGGGACTTAAAATCCCTCGGTGGCAACA
>CAYQRS010000139.1:0-4042 GCA_964419825.1 uncultured Eubacteriales bacterium | reverse complement strand
GAACAACACCGACTGCACCTGAAGCTGCTGCTGTTGTTTCGGAAGCCATGATTGAGCCGACAAATACGCCGTGGTTCCAATCGCGTGACTGGTAAACCAGAGGAGCGAGCTTTGCACGTCTGCCGCCGAATACGATTGCGGAAATCGGAACACCTGCGGGATTCTCAAATTCAGAGCTGATGCAGGGGCAGTTTACAGCGGGAGCTGTGAAACGGCTGTTGGGATGTGCGCCCTTTTCTTCGCTCTCTTTGCCGTTCCAGGGGTTGCCCTTCCATTCGATTGCGTTTTCGGGGGGATTCTTGTCAAGACCTTCCCACCAAACTGTGTTGTCATCAAGGTTGTGAGCAACGTTGGTGAAGATTGTGCCCTTCTGTGTTGCGGCAAGAGCGTTGGGGTTGGATTTTGCGTTAGTGCCGGGTGCAACGCCGAAGAAGCCGTTTTCGGGGTTGATAGCATAAAGTCTGCCATCGTCGCCCTTGCGGATCCAGCTGATGTCGTCACCGACGCACCAAACTTTGTAACCCTTTTCGAGGTAGCTCTTGGGGGGAATAAGCATAGCAAGGTTTGTTTTACCGCAAGCTGAGGGGAATGCGGCACAGATATATTTAACTTCGCCGTTGGGCTTTTCAACGCCGAGGATGAGCATGTGCTCAGCCTGCCAGCCTTCTTTCCAGCCCTGATATGAAGCGATACGGAGTGCGAAGCACTTTTTGCCGAGGAGAACGTTTCCGCCGTAGCCTGAGTTAACGGAGATGATTGTGTTATCCTGCGGGAACTGGCAGATATATCTCTTTTCTTCGTCAATATCGCATTTGCAGTGAAGACCACGAACCCAATCCTCACTGTCGCCGAGAGCCTCGAGAACCTTCTTGCCGACTCTTGTCATGATAGCCATGTTGAGAACAACATAGATTGAATCGGTAAGCTCAATGCCGACCTTGGAGAAACGGCTGCCGACAGGACCCATTGAGTAGGGGATAACATACATTGTTCTGCCCTTGTAGCTGTCCTTGGCGATGCTGTAAAGAAGCTCATAAGCCTCGTTGGGATCCATCCAGTTGTTGGTGGGACCTGCTTCTTCCTTTGTGGGAGCGCAGATGAAGGTTCTGCCTTCAACACGGGCAACGTCGTTAACAGCGGTACGATGAAGATAGCAATCGGGCAATTTGTCCTGATTGAGTTTAATCATTTCGCCTGTTGAGCAAGCTTCTGCACGGAGAGCTTCGATCTGCTCCTCTGAGCCGTCAATCCAAACAATTTTGTCGGGGTTAACAAGCTTTACCTTGTCTTCAATCCAAGCGAGAACGCTTTTGTTATTTGTAAGGTTTTCCATTGAAATAACTCCTTTCAAAAAGTCTTAATTTCTACAGAATATAGTATATATTATTTTTGTCAAAACTGCAACTTAAAATACAGCCAACATTCATTTGCATTTGTTGGTTCTTTTTAGTTGTTTTAACAAAATCTCTTAAATATTTATATTATATAACTCAAATCGACTCAAGCAGAGGCTTAAGGTTCATAATCGCATGGGGGATTCCTGCAAGAATTTTGCCGAGACCTTTCATTTTACCGTTGCCGTTGAGTATCATCAGAAGACCGTTTGCCATCTCCTCACTGAATACGCCGAGGCTCATTGAAACCATGTTGCGTATCGGCAGCTCACGCATCGTGCTGATGATCATATCTTTTGTCGGGTCGTTTTTGAACGCAATGTTGATTATGCCCAAAATCATGCCCATCATTCGTTTGCCTGTTTTGGTGTCGCAAGCATCCTCAAGCGAGCTTTCAAAGGTCAGCGGAGCGTTTTTGTCACGAACCCTTGCAGGTATATCAAAGCCGAGCAATGCCTTGAAATGCTCATCGCTTACATTGGCAACATCCGCACTATAGTAGCAGGGTGCGGCGGCTCTGTAATCGGGGATTTTCGCTTCAACGGTTGACTCAACCGCAACCGAAGCTGTCAGCTTAATGTCACGGCTGGAAGCGCCGACGATGATTTCAAATTCGCCGCTTTCAACGTGCCAATCGTTGATGTTTGTGTTGTAATAAGCGAAAGCACGCTTGTCGAGAGTGATTGTGACCTGCTTTTCTTCGCCTGCCTCAAGGTGTACCTTTTTGAAGCCCTTGAGCTCCTTTTCGGGGCGGTTAATCGTTGATTGAACATCACGGACATAGACCTGAGCAGTTTCCGAGCCTGCAACCTTGCCAATGTTTTTGATTTTGAAGGTGAGAACAAGCTCATCGCTGTCTTTCATATTTGTTTTGTCAAGAACAAGGTCGGAATATTCAAATTCGGTGTAAGAAAGACCGAAGCCGAAGGGGAATGCAACCTCTTTCATTGCCGTGTCATAGTATCTGTAGCCGATGTAAATACCCTCACGGTATTCAGTTGTGGCTCTGTCACCGGGGAAGTAAGCAAAGCTCGGATTGTCGCTGAGCTTTTCGGGGTATGTTTCAGCAAGCTTACCGCTGGGGTTGACCTTACCTGTCAAAATTCTTGCGGCGGCACTGCCTGTGCTTTGACCTGAAAGATATGTGTTGAGGATTGCCTTAACGTCGTTTTTCCATGGCATTTCAACAGGTGAACCGCCGGCAAGCACAACAACAACGTTTTTGTTGACCTCAAGCAGCTTTGCAATCAGCCTGTCATGCTCGGCAGGAAGATTCATGTGTGAACGGTCATAGCCCTCCGATTCGTATTCGGGTGTGAGACCGATAAACGCAAGCACAACATCAGCATCCTTAGCGGTTGCGGCGGCTTCGTCAAGGAGTACGCTTTCAATGCCCTTGGGGTCATAGCCCTTTGCGTAGGTTGCGTTAACGCCAAGCTCAATGAGGCTGTCCCAAGCGCAATCGATGCGAGTTGGATTGATTTGAGAAGAGCCTGCACCCTGATAGCGTGGCTCTTTTGCCATTGCGCCGATGACAGCAACCTTGCAATCCTTTTTAAGGGGAAGAATGTTATCCTCATTTTTCATCAAAACCATTGAAGCACAGGCAATTTTTCTTGCAACGGCGTGGTTTGCGTTAAGGTCAACATCATAATCCTGCTTGAGTGTTTCGGCTGATTTGAGAATCAAATCAAGCACACGGTCAACAGCTTTATCAAGGTCATCCATTGAAATTTCGCCGTTTTCAACCGCTTTAACGATGTTGCGGTCATTATAACCGCCTGAATAAGGCATTTCAAGGTCATTGCCGTTTTTAAGACCGTAAGCACGCTTGTTAACAGCACCCCAGTCGCTTACAACAAGACCGTCAAAGCCCCATTCGTCACGCAGAATTTTGTTTTGAAGCTTATCGTTTTCAGCACAGTATTCACCGTTGAGTCGGTTATATGCGTTCATAATTGTCCAAGGCTGCGACTTCTTAACAGCGTATTCAAAAGCGGGGAGATAGATTTCACGCAGTGTGCGCTCATCCATAACGCTGCTGACAGTCATACGGCGAGTTTCCTGGCTGTTTGTTGCAAAATGCTTCATCGAAGTGCCGATGCCCTTGCTCTGTACGCCGTCGATGAAACCGCTTGCAAGCCTGCCTGCAAGGAAGGGATCTTCGGAAAAATATTCAAAGTTTCTGCCGCAAAGGGGGCTGCGCTTCATATTTGCGCCTGGACCGAGGATAACGCTTACCTTTTCTTTCAAACATTCCTGAGCGAGTGCTTTGCCCATTTCGCCGAGAAGCTCAGGGTCCCAACTGCAAGCGCTTGTTGCCGCAGTCGGATAGCAGGTGGCAGGGATGCTGTTTGTGATGCCAACCTCGCCGTTATCTCTGTTTTGCTTGCGTAATCCGTGAGGTCCGTCACAAACCATAATTTCGGGGATTCCAAGCTTTTCGAGGCTTTTAAGGTGCCAGAAATCGGCTCCTGAGCAAAAGCCTGCTTTTTCTTCCGTGGTGAGTTTTGCAATAATATCGCCGTGTTTAAGCATGGTTATTCTCCTTCTGTTAAGCTTGTATTTTCAAGGTCTGAATCGATTTCTTCAACATCTTTAAGTCTTTTGCGAATGATGCTGTTGCGGTGTTGAGCTTCGCCCAAGGC
>CAYQRS010000138.1:0-4071 GCA_964419825.1 uncultured Eubacteriales bacterium | reverse complement strand
GCCGTAGCACCAGCAGGGAGTAACGGAAAGGGTGATGTCAACGCCCTCTTTTTTGAATTTTGATGCACAGGCAGCTGCCTCGGCAACTCTGCCGATTGAAGTGTCTGCAATAACAACTTTAACGGGTTCGCCGTTTGAATATTTAAGGTTTTCGGTGAAGAGCTTTGCGGCTGATTTAGCCATGTTCATTGTCTCTTCAAGTGATTCTCTGACCTTGAGCGGTCCGCGTCTGCCATCAATGATGGGACGAATGCCGATTACAGGGTAATCGCCGATGAGTCTGCTTTTTGCCATTGGTAAAACATCCTTTCAAATGTATTGTTTATTTATTTGCGCTTCGTTAGGAAGCGGTTTTGCAAACAGCGGCAAAACGCTTGTAGGCTTCCGCCCATTCTGCAGTGTTCTGCGGAGCGTAGCTAACGGTTTCTTCGCTGTCTTTAACAATTTGTCTTGCCTGAGCGATTGATTCAATATCGCCGCTTGCAAGGAGCTGAACGGCAATGTTGCCGAGAACGGTTGCTTCAATCGGACCTGCAACAACCTCTCTGTCGCACGAATTTGCGGTGAGCTGACAGAGCAGGGTATCTTTAACGCCGCCGCCGATGATGTGGATAACCTCATAATCACGCTCGGTACATTCCTTGAGCATCTCAAAGGTCATTTTGTATTTCATTGCAAGGCTCTCATAAATGCAGCGCATAATTTCGCCGACGGTTTGCGGAACATATTGGTTTGTCTTGCGGCAGAATTCACGCACTCTTTCGGGCATATTGCCGTGAGGCACGAATTCGGGCGCATCGGGATCGATGAAGCAAGCGAAGGGCTTGGCTTCGAGCGCCAGCTTTTCAAGGTCTGCATAGCTGTATTGTTGACCTTCACGGGCAAACTGCCTTTTGCTCTCCTGAATCAGCCAAAGACCGATTATGTTCTTGAGGAAGCCCGTTTTGTTGTTATATCCGCCCTCGTTGGTGATGTTTATGTTGAGTGCGGTTTCGTTAACGATTGGCTCATCAAGCTCTGTGCCGAAAAGCGACCAAGTGCCGCTGCTGATGAAAGCGAACTGCTTATCGGGGCAGGGGACTGCCGAAATCGCCGACTGAGTGTCATGCTCGCAAACCGAGATAACATCGATTTTCTCCGTGCCACATTCCTCGCAAATTTCATCGGAAAGCTTGCCGATGACCGTGCCGCTCTTAACAATATCGGTAACAAGGCTCTTGGGCAAATCGAGGCTGTCAAAAACCTCATCGCACCAATCCTTGGTTTTAATATCCAAAAGCTGTGAGGTTGAAGCGATTGAATATTCCGTTGACTTAACGCCCGTGAGCATATAAGCGAAAAGGTCGGGCATAAAGAGAAGCTTATCGGCTCTTTCAAGCATGTAAGGTCTTTGCTGCTTTAACGAGAGAAGCTGGAACACTGTGTTAAGCTCCATAAACTGGATTCCCGTTAAGCCGTAGAATTTATCCTTCGGGATATATTTGAATGATTCGTCAACCAAACCGACAGTGCGCTTATCACGGTAATGAATCGGGTTTTCAAGCAAAAGACCGTTTTCATCGATAAGACCGAAATCCACGCCCCAGGTGTCAATGCCGATTGAGGAAATTTTGCCGTGCTGCTTGCTCTTGATAAGACCTTGCTTAATCTCAAAGAACAAACGCAAAACATCCCAATAGCTTGTGCCGTGAACGGTTACGGGGTCATTGCTGAAGCGGTGTATTTCCTCCAAAGTGATTTTTTTGCCGTCAAAAGCTCCGATTATGGCACGCCCGCTCGATGCACCGAAATCGAAAGCGAGAACTTTTTTCATAAAACAGTAACCTTTCTGTTGAGTTGGAATTAAAATAGCGGCTTAAGCGATAACAACGCCCTTTTTGAGGATGATGTTTGCATAGATTGCCGTTTCGCCTGTTGCAACGATTGCGTAAGCTTTCCTTGCTCTTTCATAGAATTCAAAGCGTTCAACAAGCTCAAACTTTTTATCTCCCTCGTTGGCTTTAACGGTGGATTCGTATTCTGCCCAAATAGGCGGTCTGTTTTCGCTGTCGCCGTTATCCATAAGTGCAACGGGTGCTTCAACATAAGTATCAAGCGGAATGAGCTTGAGGATTGCGTCAAGAACCTCATTAACGCCGTGACCGTCAAGGCGAACAAGGCGCTGAGCGTTTGCGGCGGCAGGGAAGTTGCCGTCACCGATTACGATTTCGTCACCGTGACCCATTTCGTTGAGGATTTTTATGAGTTCGGGTGAAATGAGTGGGGAAATGTTTTTGAGCATAGTAAAATCTCCTTAAATCGAATATAGTTTATACATATCGGCGTATAAGCCGTCTTTAGCCATAAGCTCCTTGTGGTTGCCCTGCTCGGCAATGCCGTCTTCTGTAAGAACAAGGATGTGGTTTGCGTTGCGGATTGTTGTAAGGCGGTGAGCAATCGTGATTGTCGTTCTGCCGTTTGCAAGGCGTTCAAGGCTCTGCTGAACAAGCTTTTCGCTCTCGTTATCGAGTGCGCTCGTCGCTTCGTCAAGAATAAGAATTTCGGGATTTTTGAGGAAAACTCTCGAAATGGAAATCCTCTGCTTTTGTCCACCCGAAAGCTTAATTCCACGCTCACCAACATAGGTATCGTAGCCATCGGGCAGTTGAGAGATAAATTCGTGAGCGCCTGCGTTTTTGGCGGCGGTTATGATTTCTTCATCGCTTGCGTTCAGGTTGCCGTAAGCAATATTATCCTTAACCGTGCCGGAAAACATATAGACATCCTGCTGAACAACGCCGATATGGCGGCGCAGGGATTTGATTGTGTAATCTTTAATATCCGTGCCGTCGATTTTGATGATGCCGTCAGTCGCATCGTAAAATCGTGGGATGAGGTTGCAGAGAGTGGTTTTGCCGCCTCCGCTCGGACCGACAAGGGCAACGCTTTCGCCACTTTTCGCCTTGAAGCTGATGCCGCTTAAAACATTTGAATTATTGCCGCTGTAAGCGAAGCTGACATTATCGAATTCAATTTCGCCCTTGGTTTCGGTCAGCTCCTTAGCATCGGGGCGGTCCTTGATTTCGCTGACCTGTGTCATAACATCGTCAAAGCGTTCGATGCCCGTCATACCCTTGGAAAATTGCTCGCTGAAATCGATAATGCGGCGTATTGTGCCCATAAGCGTTGAAATCATAAGCAGGTAGGCGGTTAGATCCGCTGCGGTGATTTGACCGACACGCAGGAAAAGAGCGCCGCCTGCAAGCACAAGAACATACATTAAGCCGTCGAAAATACGAACCGTTGTATGGAAGCCTGCCATATATTTGTAGCTCAGCTTTTTCAGCTCAAGGAATTTTTTTGCGCCCTTGTCGAACTTCGCTTTTTCAACAGGCTCATTGCTGTAACTTTGCACAACTCTGATGCCGAGCAGGCTGTCCTCGGTGATTGCGTTGATTTCGCCGATTTGGTGGCGACTTTCCGCAAAGGTATCACGCATTTTTTTGCGGTTCTTTTTCGTGAGCATAACCACAACGGGGAAGAGCAGGAAGATAATCAGCGTGAACCAGATATTCATTTTTGCGAAAATGATGAAGCAGCCGATGATTTTGATAATTGCAATCAAAACCTCTTCGGGCAAATGGTGGGCAAATTCGGTTATGTCGAACAAATCGCTTGTCAAGCGTGACATAAGCTGACCGACCTTGGTGTTATCGTAATACGAGAACGAAAGCCCTTGAAGGTGGGAGAACAAATCGGTGCGCATATCGGTTTCGATGCGACTGCCGACAATGTGACCGCCACACGCCATATAGTAGTTTGCGGCGGCATCGATGATTCGCAGGAATATGTAAAAAGCGGCAACGGTCAAAATTCGTTCAACCGTGAGCAGCTTGATGTCCGTAATCGCAACATCGGTAATCTCCCTTGCGAGGAGCGGCAGAGCAAGCTCACAAACCGTTGTCATCGATGCGCAGAACAAATCGAAGATAACTGCGCCCTTGTGCTTGAGTAAATAAGGCAAAAAGCGTTTGATTAGCCTTGAGTTCTTGAAAAAAATCTCTTTGAATTTAATCTTTGACATTCTTCACC
>CAYQRS010000137.1:0-4094 GCA_964419825.1 uncultured Eubacteriales bacterium | reverse complement strand
GCGTTGACGATGATTTTGCTCAAAGAGCCGAAAATAATTTTCCTTGATGAACCGACAAAGGGGATGGATAACCTTTTCAAAGCGAAATTTGCCGAAAAAATCGGCGAACTTTGCCGCAAGGGTGTCACCGTTGTTATGGTTTCGCACGATACCGAGTTTTGCGCCGAATATTGTGATGAATGTGCAATGATTTTCGACGGTATATGTGTGCTTGAGCAAAACAAATATGATTTCTTTGCCCAAAATTATTTCTATACAACTGCCGCAAACAAGATTTCAAGGGATGTTTTTTGCGGTGCGGTTACGCAAAGGCAGGTGCTTGAGCTGTGCAAAAAAAATCTCGAAAACTGATGCTTCTTTCGCTCCTCGCCTTGCTTGTGCTTGCACCGTTGGCGGTAGCGATTCCGTTCTTTTTTTCCACCGCCCCGAATTATTATCTGATTGCCGTGGTGATAATCGTTTTGTCGCTTGTGCCGTTTTTTGTGTTCTTTGAGCATAGAAAAATCAAAACGAGCGAGGTCGTGCTTGTTGCGGTTATGGTTGCGCTTTGCGTTGCGTCAAGGGCTGTTATGGCGTTTGCGCCGCAGGTTAAGCCAATCTGTGCGCTCGTGATTGTCACGGCGATAGCTTTCGGTCCGAATGTCGGCTTCGTCACGGGCAGCTTGTCGATGTTTGTGTCGAATTTTCTTTTCGGTCAGGGCTTGTTCACCCCGTTCCAAATGCTCGGTATGGGGCTTGTCGGCTTCGTTTGCGGAATTATTTTTTACCGGAAGAGCTATAATACAAACCGTGTTGCCGTGAGCCTTTGCGGCGGAATAATTTGCTTTGTGCTTTATGGCTTGGTTGTGGATTCCTGCAGCGTGCTGACAATGGCAAGCGAATTCAGCAAGCAGGCTGTTTTGGGTGTTTTCGCTACGGGTGTTCCCTTCAATTTAATTCACGGCTTAACAACCGCAGTTTTGCTTTTTTTCATCAATAAACCGATGACGGATAAATTTACAAGGCTTCGCATAAAATACGGGATTTTTGAATTTGAATAAAATATTATTTCTTATTTGATTCTATTGATTTAGTAATTGTGATTTGTTATAATTATCCCGAAATATATGAAAGGAATTTTGGCAATGACTTTAAAAGAATTACTTACAACTGCGGCTCATATCAAGCCTGCGGAAAATCAATTAAAAATGCTGCGTGAAACTCCTTTTTACGCTTTTCTTCATTTTTCACCCAACACTTTCACAGGTCTTGAATGGGGCACAGGTAAGGAAGACCCTGCAATTTTTAACCCCAAAAAGCTTGATTGCGAGCAGTGGGCTAAGGCAATCAAAGCGGCAGGCATGAAGGGCATGGTCTTAACCGCAAAGCATCACGATGGCTTCTGCCTTTGGCAGACTGAAACAACAATGCACTCGATGAAGAGCAGTCCTTACAAAAACGGCAAGGGTGATATTGTCAGAGAAGCAAGCGAAGCCGCAAAAAAATACGGTCTTAAATTCGGCTTTTATCTTTCACCGTGGGATAGAAACTGTCCTCTTTACGGCACGGAAGAATATAACGATTTCTATAAAAGACAGCTTACCGAATTGCTCACGGGCTACGGTGAGATTTTCCATGTTTGGTTCGACGGCGCTTGCGGCGAAGGTCCGAACGGCAGAAAAATGGAATACGATTTTGAAGGATATTGCGACCTTGTCCGTAAATATCAGCCGAATGCCACAATCTTTAACGATGGCGGCACAATGCGTTGGTGCGGCAATGAGGCAGGTAAGCCTGCCTATGCTCAGTGGGCTGTTGTGCCTGTAGAGCTTTGCTTTATGAACAAGGAGGTCACACCGATCGAGCCTCTCTTTGACGGCTCGCTTGAGGGCATCAGGAATTGGGAATCCAACCTCGGCAGTGTCGAAAACATCGCTTGCTCAAAGGGTCTTGTTTTTGCTCCGAGCGAAACGGATATGTCAATTCGTGACGGTTGGTTCTATCATCCTGAGGAAGAGCCACATTCTCTTGACAGGCTATTCACAACCTACCTTAACACGGTCGGTAACAACGGAACCTTCCACCTCAACATCCCCCCAACTCCCGATGGACTTTTGGATGAAAGAGATGTTAAGCGCCTTGCAGAGCTTGGCGAAAAGATTGAATCCGAGTTTGCTGTTGAAATCGGTAAGGATGCAGTAATCACCGTTGAGGGTGAAGATACTCTCAACCCCCAATACACAATCAAGCTCCCCGAAAAGCGCACAGTCAAGTATGTTGAGCTTGCGGAGAATATTGCCGAGGGTCAGAGAGTTGCCGCTTTCAACCTCTATAACAAGATGGATGACGGCAGACTTCAAGAGCAGTTCCACGGCACAACGATCGGCAGCAAGCGTATCATCGCTCCGATGTATCCCTGCTACTCCGATGAGCTTATAATCAAAATTATGTCAACTCGTGATAAGGTTGATATGGAATATATCAAGATTTATTAAAATGCAATCACCCTGCCTTATGCAGGGTGATTTTTTTGCTTTGAGGGTTAGCAAATGCAGAATAAAATCCCAATTCCTGCAAACGATAAGCGTGGGAGGGGATGAAAATATGTCCTATGTTGATGATGTTATAAAAGAGGTTGTTGAGCAAAATCCCGCCGAGCCTGAGTTTCATCAGGCGGTTAAAGAGGTTTTGAATTCTCTGCGTGTTGTTATTGAAAAGAACGAGGAGACATACCGCCGTGATGCTGTTTTGGAACGGCTTGTCAACCCCGAAAGGCAGTTCAAATTCCGTGTTCCGTGGGTTGATGACAGCGGTCAGGTTCGTGTCAACACAGGCTACCGTGTTCAATTCAACAGCGCAATCGGTCCGTATAAAGGCGGTCTGCGTCTGCATCCGAGCGTTAACCTCGGTATAATCAAGTTCCTTGGCTTTGAACAGATTTTCAAAAATTCGCTCACAGGTCTGCCGATTGGCGGCGGCAAGGGCGGCTCTGATTTTGACCCGAAAGGCAAATCCGACCGTGAGGTTATGGCGTTTTGTCAAAGCTTTATGACGGAGCTTTGCAAATATATCGGTGCCGATACCGATGTTCCTGCGGGTGACATTGGCACAGGTGTAAGGGAAATCGGCTATCTCTTCGGTCAGTATAAGCGTATAAGAGGTGTTTTTGAGGGCACGCTGACCGGCAAAGGGCTTTCCTACGGCGGCTCGCACGCAAGAACTGAGGCAACGGGTTACGGTCTGCTTTATATTACCGAAGAAATGCTCAAGCACCACGGCTATGAAATTAGCGGCAAAACCGTTGCTGTTTCGGGTTCGGGCAATGTTGCGATTTATGCCGCCGAAAAAGCCGAACAGCTCGGCGCAAGGGTGCTGACGGTTTCGGATTCAAACGGCTGGGTTTATGATTCCGATGGCATCGATGTTTCTGCGCTGAAGGTGATAAAGGAGCAAAGGCGTGAACGCTTGACTGCTTACAAGAGCTTCAGACCGAATTCGAGCTATCACGAGGGCAAGGGCGTTTGGAGCGTCAAGGCGGATATTGCCCTGCCTTGTGCAACTCAGAATGAGCTTGATTTAAAGGAGGCTGAGGCGTTGGTGTCAAACGGCGTAATTGCGGTTGCGGAGGGCGCAAATATGCCCGTAACGATTGAAGCAACCGAATTCCTGCAACGAAGCGGCAAGCTGTTTTTGCCGGGTAAAGCGGCGAATGCAGGCGGCGTTGCAACCTCTGCGCTCGAAATGAGCCAAAACAGCGAACGCCTTAATTGGAGCTTTGATAAGGTTGACCGAAAGCTCAAAGATATTATGGTCGAATTGTTCCGCAGCGTTGATGAGGCGGCAAAAAGCTATGGCTTGGAGAACGACTATGTTGCGGGCGCAAACATTGCAGGCTTTGAAAAGGTTTTGCAGGCAATGACTGCGCAGGGAATAGTGTGATTTTTGCATACAAGGAGCGTAAATTTAATTTACCTCTTGAAAATTTCATATCGCCGTGATACAATAACTAAAAATGAATAAGATAAAGAAGATACGGTTTGAAAAGTTGTTAGCTGAGTAGATGTAAAAGGGAATCCGGTTCGAATCCGGAACAACCGCCATTACTGTATTTGACG
>CAYQRS010000136.1:0-4136 GCA_964419825.1 uncultured Eubacteriales bacterium | reverse complement strand
ATAGCAGATAGGCCGAAAAAGTCAAGGCTTTTTTTAAAAATAATTATAATTTTTTAAAATATTATAATAAATCAGCCGCAGTGGTGTCCTGCGGCTGAGTGTTAAAAGGGTTCGGTTCGGATTTCCTTTTCTCTGACGGCGGCTGTGGTGCAACAAACCTTTGCCGCACCTGCTTTAAGCAAGGTCTTTTTACATTCATAAAGCGTTGCGCCTGTTGTTTTAATATCGTCACAGAGCAGAACCGTTTTGCCCTTGACGGAATGATTGCTGTTGGTGATGAAGGCGTTTTTAACATTGCTGCGCCTGTCCCTTGCGCTCCTGATGTTGTGCTGATCCTCGGTTTCACGCTGCTTGATAAGCATATCGGGGTAGCAGGGCAAGCCGAGAAAATCGGCACAGCTTGCGGCAATCAACTCGGATTGATTATATCCTCTTTGGCGGAATTTGCGTTTGGTTTGAGGCACGCAGGTTACACAGTCGAATTGCACATCGGCAAAATTCTCCTTGACGCATTTTGCGCACGCCTTGCCGAAAAATTCGCCGAGATTACGCTCGTTCAGGAATTTGAAGCGGCGTATCGCCTCACCGATTTTGCCGCTGTAAACAAACGGCGAAGCAAGAGTGAGGTCAAGCCCCTCATAGCTGCAGGAGCAGCTTTTCAGGCTGTTGCCACAGCCGAGGCAGGGCTTGGTTATGCGCTCAACCTGATTTTCACAATCGGAGCAAAGGCAGGAGCGCTGTTGCGTGATTTTTTGGCAGGCAGGGCAACGGGAGGGGAAGAGCAGGCTGAAAATGTGGAAAAGCAGCTCGCTTTTTATCAATATTCCGTGTTGCCCTTAAAGACGGTTTTAACGTCACCCGTTACGGTCACGCCGTCATCGGTGTAATTAACGATCAAATCGCCGCCTTTAACCTTAACGGTGATGTCAGCGCCCTTCTTGCAACAGCCGTTTTCCGTTGCCGCAACAACTGCGGCGCAAGCACCTGTTCCGCAAGCATAGGTTTCGCCGTTTCCTCGCTCCCAAACACGCATTTTGATTGTGGTTGGGTTAACAACCCTAATGAACTCCGTGTTGATTCTTTCGGGGAAAATTTCGGCGTTTTCAAACATTGGACCGATGCGTTCAATGTCGATGTTATCAACTCTGTCGGCAAAAACAACGCAATGCGGATTGCCTGTTGAAACGCAGGTTATGTTATAGGCTTTGCCGCCGATTTCAACGGGATAATCAATCAGCTTTTCTTCAGCCAGCGTTGTCGGCAAATCGCTCGCCTTGAGGCTGACCTTGCCCATATCGATGCTGGCGCTTGTAACCTTATCGTTTGAGGTGTAAACCTTGACATTCTTGATGCCGCTGTTGGTTTCAATCGTCATACTGCGGCTGTGAACAATGCCCTCATCATAGAGGATTTTCGCAAGACCTCTGATTGCGTTTGCGCCGATTTGGCTTTCACTGCCGTCACGGTTGAAGGTGCGCATTTTAATATCGGCAAGCTCCGATTTTTCAAACAGCACGATTCCCTCCGAGCCGACACCGTAATGCCTGTGGCAAAGCTTCACGCAGAGCGATTCGGGGCAGGTGATACTGCCGTGGCGGTTGTCGATGAAAATATAATCATCGCCCGTTGCCTGCATTTTAATGAAGCTGAGCTTTTGGCGCTCATCACGCAGATTGTTAATATCCACAAGCTCCGTGTTGAAAACGTTATAACGGCTTGCGATAATATCCGCAAGGGCGTTAGCCGTGTCGAGCGAGGTGAAGCAAGCAATCGAAAGCTGAACGGCTCGGCGGTGGAGCGCATTGTAATCATCCATTGTTGAATCGTGCAATGCACCTGTATAAACAATGTAGCTGATTTTGCCGCTTTCAAGGAGCTTGAAGGCATCGTCGCTTTCCTTAATGCCAGGAATTTCCGTTGTGCTGATGCCGAGGCTCTCAATCGCAAGAGAGGTGTCGTGCGTTGCGTAAATCTTCATACCGAGGTCATCGAGCTTTTTGGCAAGCGAAACGACCTCAAGCAAATCATGCTCGTCAACGCTTATTAAAACGCCCGTTTCCTTGTCGGCAGTCGGCGCTTTAATATCGAAGCCTGCGGCACAAAGACCTTTGAACAGAGCCTCGTTAATATCCTTGCCGATGCCCAAAACCTCGCCTGTTGATTTCATTTCAGGACCGAGGTAGCTGTTAACATCGCTGAGCTTTGCGAAGCTGAAAACAGGCACTTTAACTGCCGTATAGGGCGGCGTTTTGTAAAGACCTGTTCCGTAGCCGAGCGAAGCAAGCTCTGCACCGAGCATAACCTTTGATGAAAGGTCAATCATAGGCACGCCTGTGACCTTGCTGATGTAAGGCACGGTACGGCTCGCACGGGGGTTGACCTCAATAACATAAAGCTCGTTTTCATAGATGAGGTACTGAATGTTGACAAGTCCCTTTGTTTTGAGCGAAAGGGCGAGCTTTTCGGAACAATCGACGATTTTTTCAAGCATTTTGTCGTTGAGGTTATAGGGCGGATAAACGGCGATTGAGTCACCGCTGTGAACGCCTGCACGCTCAATATGCTGCATAATGCCCGGAATCAAAACATCCTTGCCATCGGAGATTACATCAACCTCAAGCTCAGGTCCCATCATATATTTATCGACAAGAACAGGGTTCTCGATTTTGCCGCTGAGGATAACGTTCATATAGCGGTCAACATCATTGTCACAATGGGCGATTACCATATTCTGTCCGCCGATGACATAGGAGGGACGAAGCAGAACGGGATAGCCCAATGCGTTTGCCGCTTTTAATGCGCCGTCAAGCGTTGTTACGCTCATTCCGCTCGGACGCTTGAATGAGAATTTTTCGAGCAGAGCATCGAATTTGGAGCGATCCTCAGCCGTGTCGATGCTTTCTGCCGATGTGCCGAGGATTTTGATGCCCTGCTTATCGAGGAAGCTTGTCAGCTTGATTGCGGTTTGACCGCCGAAGGCAACAACAACGCCGACGGGATTTTCCGCCTTGATGATTTGCATAACATCTTCTTCGGTGAGCGGCTCGAAATAAAGCCTGTCAGCCGTGTCGTAGTCGGTTGAAACAGTTTCGGGGTTGTTGTTGACGATAACAACATCGTAGCCCATCTTTTTAAGAGTCCATACGCAATGAACGGAGGAATAATCAAACTCAATGCCCTGACCGATACGGATAGGGCCTGAGCCGAGAACCATAATAACGGGCTTGCCGCTGCGCTTGAATGAGCGTGATTCGCAGTGCTCATCGGCAGTTGAATAGAAATAAGGCGTTTGCGCATCAAATTCTGCGGCGCAGGTGTCAACCATTTTATAGGCATAGTTCTTGCTCGAATAGACACAGCTTTTTGCGATTCGTTCCATTGCCGCATCGGTGTAGCCAAGGCGCTTGCCCTCGTTGTAGCTTGCCTGATCAAGTCCGTTTTCTTCAATACGCTTTTCAAAATCGGCAAGGTTGCGGAGCTTATCCACAAAGAAGCCATCAACCCTTGTGATTTTGAAAATTTCCTCATTGGTGAAGCCGGCTTTTATTGCTTCGAAAATAGTAAAGATGCGTCGGTCATCCTGCTTTGCAAGCCTTACTTCAATGCTCTCATCGCTCAAAGCGGGTGCGTTGAGAGTGTCCAGCTTGATTTCTGCGCCTCTGATTGCTTTCATCAGTGCCATTTCAAAGCTCGGAGCGATTGCCATAACCTCGCCCGTTGCTTTCATCTGCGTGCCGAGCTTGCGGCTTGAGCCTGCGAATTTTTCAAACGGCCATTTCGGGAATTTGACAACAACATAGTCAATCGACGGCTCAAAGCAGGCAAAGGTGTTGCCTGTAATATCGTTGGGGATTTCGTCAAGCGTGTAGCCAAGCGCAACCTTGGTTGTGATTTTTGCAATCGGGTAGCCCGTTGCCTTTGATGCGAGGGCAGAGGAGCGTGAAACTCTTGGGTTAACCTCGATAACAGCGTATTCAAAGCTGTTGGGGTTCAGGGCGAATTGGCAGTTACAGCCGCCGACGATGCCAAGCTCCGAAACGATTTGGAGCGAAGCCTCACGGAGCATATTGTATTCCTTTGGCGAAAGGGTGAGTGCAGGGGCAACAACTGCACTCACCCTTTCGCCAAAGGAATAC
>CAYQRS010000135.1:0-4164 GCA_964419825.1 uncultured Eubacteriales bacterium | reverse complement strand
GCTTAATAAGGTCATAACATCAAAAAAGTTAGTCAAAATTATTGACTAACTTTTTTTTGCTGTATATAATTGTAATATCTTTAACTGTAGCTTTCGGAGGTGTAAATTGAACTGTTATAACATTGCCGGCATAACAGTCGGCTACACTCCGAGGTACGATGTTTTAAAAGAGCGCAGCTTGCCTTATCTTGCGAAAAACGGCGAAAAACCGCATTTTACAATTAACCTTTCTCACGAAATGATTGAAAGCTGGCAGGCGAAAAATCCCGAATTGGCTATTGAATGGGCAGAATATCTGCTTGTCGGTCAGCTCTTTTATCTTGGCTTGATTCGCTACGGCGGCATCCTGCTCCATTCTTCAACCGTTGTTGTCGATGGCTTTGCCTATTGCTTTTCTGCTAATTCAGGCACAGGTAAATCCACTCATACGGCGCTCTGGTTAGAGGCTTTTAAGGATAAAAAGCCTTATATTCTCAACGATGATAAGCCTGCGCTGATTTTCAGAGGTGGCAAGGTCTATGCCTGTGGTACGCCCTTCAGCGGCAAGCACGATATAAGCGTTAATACCGCTGTTCCGGTTAAATCGATTTGTTTCATCGAACGCAGTGAAAAGAATGAAATCAATAAAATCGATTCCAAAAGAGCGGTGAAAGAAATATTTTGGCAAACGGCATACAGAGCCGATGAAAAATTTTTGGATCAAATCTGCAATTTGATTGGCAAAATTGTCGATTGCATTCCTGTTTATTGCCTGAGATGCAATATGGAAATCGAAGCGGCAAAAATTGCTTATGACGAAATGAGTGTTTGAGTGTTGAAAATTCCCGCAAAGCTTAGGGTGGAAAACAAAGATGTTTTTCCGTGGCTGAAAAAGAATATTAAGCCGTATTGCGGCAGAATCGCTTTGCTTATTGCAATCAATTCGGTTGCCTCGGTCGTTTCGGTCGTCAGTGCCTATGTTATGAAAGAGCTTATGGATGCGGCGCAGAGCGGCAATAAGGAGCGGCTTATCCGTGCAAGCGTTTTCACGGTTGCCGTTTTGGTCTTTCAACTTATGATGCGCTTGCTTTACAGCCTTGTTGACGGCAGACTGCGCATCAATATGGAGGTCAATTTCAAAAATGATTTCATATCCCGTGTCCTCGCTCGTGATTATGTGAAAATCAGCTCCTTCCACAGTGGCGATGTTATGACTCGTCTCACCAACGATGTCGGCTGTGTGATGGATGGCTTGATTTCGATTTTGCCAAGGACAATCGGCTTGATTTTGCGCATTGTGAGTGCGTTCGTTGCGCTGTTTTTGCTTGATAAGCGCCTTGCGGTCATATTCTCGGTAATCGGCATTTCCGTCTTTATCGTAACACGCCTTTCAAGGCGTTTTTTGACCGAGATGTACACCCGTATTCAGCGCTCGGAAAGCAATGTTCGTTCCTTTTCTCAGGAGATTATCGAGAATTTGCTTGTCGTCAATGTTTTTGACGCAGGCAGGTTCGTTTCAAAAAAAGCAGATGAGCTGCTCAAAGAGAACGCAGATAACCGCTGGTACCGCACAAGATTTTATTCCTGCGCAGGGGCGGCGCTGAACTTGTTTTTGCGCTCGGCTTATATGCTCGTTTGCGTTATTTGTGCGTTCAAACTGCTTTCGGGCGGCATTACATACGGCACAATTACGGCAATCCTCCAGCTTGTCAATCAGCTTCAATCACCGTTTAAGGGCTTGTCAGGTGTACTTCCTGCTTATTACAATATGCTTGCCTCGGCGGAAAGAATCCTTGAGGTTATCGGCACAGATGAACCTCAAAAATCAGAGCCGTGCAACGCAAAGGAATTTTATGATGATTTGAGTTCCTTTGAATTTGATAATATCAGCTTTGCTTATGACCGTGATACGGTTATTGAAAATTCATCCTTAACCGTCGAAAAAGGCGATTTTGTTACTGTGAGCGGCATTTCGGGCATAGGCAAAAGCACCTTGCTGAAAATGATGCTCGGTGTTCTTGAGCCGAGCGGCGGCGAGGTGTATTTCAAAACCGCCAAGGGTAAAATCACCCCCAACGGCAATTACCGTGCGCTGTTTTCTTATGTTCCGCAGGGCAATATGCTTTTGTCGGGCACGATTTACGAAAACATAACCTTTATGAATCCCGAAAAATCGGCGGCGGAGGTCGCCCGTGCGGTTAAGCTTAGCTGTGTTGAGGATTTCATCGGCGATTTGCCTTACGGACTCGATACGGTTATCGGCGAGCGAGGCAAAGGCCTTTCGGAAGGTCAGGTTCAGCGCATTGCAATCGCCCGTGCGATTTTGCGCAATGCCCCGATAATGCTGCTTGACGAAGCAACCTCGGCGCTTGACAGCGAAACCGAGAAAAAGGTTCTCCAAAATATTCGTTCAATTTCGGGTGTAACCTGCATTATCGTTTCTCATAAGGAGGCGGCTTCAACCGTTTGCGATAAGGCGGTTCGCATCGTTAACAAAAAAATAATCACAGAGGTAAATGAGCCAAATGAAAATTAAAGACGGATACAAGGTCAGAAAAATGTGCGGCAATGCCGTTGTTGTTGCCGTACCGAAATCTGATGAGGATTTTAACGGAATAATCAACCTTAACGAATCGGGCGAATTGCTTTGGAATAAGCTCTGCGGTGGTGCGGAAAAATCCGAGCTTGTCGAATTGCTCGTTTCCGAATACGATGTTGATGCAGGCGTTGCCGCAAAGGATGTTGACGAATTTGTTGCAAAGGTTGAAGGGGCAGGTCTTTTTGAATAAATCAATAATCGAGGCTGTTCCGATGATTAAGGAGCAGTTGAACCGTGGTATCACCGTGACGATTGAAACGAACGGCTACAGTATGATACCTCTGCTCCGTGACGGCGGCGATAAAACCTTGCTTGCAAAGCCTGAATTCCCGCTGAAAATCGGTCAGGTTGCCTTTTGTAAAACCTCTGAGGGGAAATATGTTTTGCACCGTGTTATCGGCGTTGACGGCGGCAAATATCTGCTCAAGGGCGATAACTGCATAAGCGGCGAGGTTTGCCTCGGCGACGAAGATGTTGTCGGAGTGGCAATCGGATTCATTCGGAGCGGAAAAACGGTTGATTGTCAATCAAATTCATATAAGCTTTATGTCAGATACAGGCAGCTTTTTCTCAAATTGTGGCAAATTTCCCAAAAAGCAATTGATTGGATTGCGATGAAGAAATAATTGGCATAGGGGTGTGTCAATGGTTGCTAAGGTCTTGGTGCTGTTGCTTGCGGCAGTTTGTTCATTGTCTTTTAAGGCTTCGGCGGTTAATTTTGATGGAGTTTTGAAGGAATCAGATTGGTATAGTAATGATGTTTGCGTTGTTGTTTCGTCTGATGATAAATCAAATTGTGACGTTACATACGCAACCTTGGTCAGCTTTGCCGATTTTGATAACGATATTCTCTACCTCGGCTTTAAGGCGAATGTCGGCTCGAAGTCAGCGGAAATATCTTCTTGCGGAGTCGCCGTGAGCGTTAACGGCGGCGTGTTCACTTATGTGACGGAGCAGGGTATAACCGATTTCGATGTTGACCTTTACAGCGTCAGCGGCGGTGTGGCTCATTACAGCATCAACGCTTTCTCCGCCGAGGTGGCAATCGGCTTCAAATACGGCTTGCAAACGCTTGAAAAGCTTGCGATTCGCTATGTTGACGAGAACGGTGCGCCGTCGAATATTTATTATATCGATGTGCCCGAATACATCACAAAATATTTTGAAGCTCAAAGCACAACCGAGCCTGCTCACACAACAGCGAAAGAACCTGTCACAACGGCAACTGAGCCAAGCACAACCGCTGTTCCGAAAACCGAAACGCCGCAAACTCAAGCAACAACCGATGAACCGCTGACGGCTAAAGCGACTGTGACCGAGCGGCAGGCTTCAAGCCAAGCCCCACCCAAGCCGACAAAGGCGGCGAAAACAGCAAAAACGAAAGCGGCACGAACAGCAGTTACGCAAATCATCAGCTATGTTTATCTCACCGAAAAGGCGGCTGAGGTCGTCGATGAAACGGAGGACGAAACGGAAAGCGAAGCTGACGAAACCTCGACAAATTTCAAGCAGGTCAAGCTTTACAGAGGCATCGGTTACGCAACGATCGGCACGATGATCATTCTTGCGCTGGGGCTGTGCGTTGC
>CAYQRS010000134.1:0-4173 GCA_964419825.1 uncultured Eubacteriales bacterium | reverse complement strand
CTGCAAGCATTTGATTGTCAGCAGTCTTAATGCGCTTGATGAATTTTATAAGGATCTTTATTTTGATTTTAAGGTTCCTTACGATACTCTCAAAATCCTCGATGAAAGCACAAAGGATTATGCGGATATAATCATCCATCTCAACAACGCAATCAATATGATTGATATGCGTGCTCCGCACAGCGCAGAATGTCGTGAAAGCTGTGAAAAAGCAAAGAAGTATCTCCAAGAGGAGTTTTACGGCAAATGCTGTAAGGCAACCGATGTTAACTGCATCTGCATCGGTCACACTCATATCGACGTTGCTTGGCTTTGGACTTTGGCACAGACGAGGGAAAAGGTATGCCGTACCTTCTCAACCGTTGTCACGATGATGAAGCAGTACCCCGAATATAAATTTATGTCCTCGCAGGCTCAGCTTTATGAATACATTAAAGAGGAAAGCCCCGAAACCTATGAGGAAATCAAACGCCTTGTCAAAGAGGGCAGGTGGGAGGTTGAGGGCGCAATGTGGCTTGAAGCCGATTGCAACCTTACCTCAGGCGAAAGTCTTGTCCGCCAGGTGCTTTTCGGCAAGCGCTTCTTTAAAAAGGAATTTGATGTTGACAGCAAAGTTTTATGGCTGCCCGATGTCTTCGGCTATTCTGCCGCATTGCCGCAGATTTTGCGTAAGAGCGGCGTTGATAAATTCGTAACCTCAAAAATCAGTTGGAACGACCACAACTGCCTGCCTTATGACAGCTTTATGTGGCGTGGAATCGACTCAACAGAGGTTTTCACTCACTTTATGACCGCTCAGGATACCGATAAGAATAACAGCAAGAGAAGGGGCGTAACCTACACTGCCAAGCTCAATCCTTCGCAGGCAAGGGGAAGCTGGAACAGATACCAGCAAAAGCATATCAACAACGAATCGCTGATGACCTTTGGCTGGGGTGACGGCGGCGGCGGTCCTGTCCCCGAATACCTTGAATATCATCGTCGAATGAAGCACGGTATCCCCTCAATTCCGAACACAAAAATCGAGTTTGCAGGCGATTTCCTCAACAGAGCAAAAGCAGCGGCGGAAAGCAACCCCAAAACTCCGAGATGGGTTGGCGAATTGTATCTTGAGTTCCACCGTGGTACATACACCTCCAATGCAGCGAACAAGCGCTACAACCGCAAATGCGAATTCCTCTACCAAAACACCGAGCTGTTCAATGAAATCAATCGTGTTAAAAACGGCGGTGAATATCCGCAGGATAAAATAAATTCAGGCTGGAAGTGTATTCTTCTCAACCAATTCCACGATATTATCCCCGGCTCTTCTGTCAAAGAGGTTTATGATGAGAGCAAGGTACAGTACGAGGAGATTACTGCGCAAGCTAATGCAATGCTCGGCGACGCTCAGACGGAAATTGCCGCAAAAATCAACACAGACGGCGGCATTGCGGTATTCAACCCGAATTCATTTGTTGCCGACGGCGTAATTGATGTTGACGGCGAAAAGCTTTTTGTTAAGGATATTCCCGCAAAGGGCTGGAGGGTTGTCAAAGCGAACGAGAGCTGTGGCGATGTCAAGGTCAGCGAAAAGAAAATCGAAAACGATTTCTTTGCCGTTGAATTTGCAGACGATTATTCAATCACTTCAATCTTCGATAAGCGCAATAACCGCTCCGTCTTGGCTGAGGGTAAGCGTGGCAATGTTATTGAAGCGTTTGAGGATTTCAACAATTCATACGATGCTTGGGAATTGAGCAAATTCCACAAGGAAAAATGCTGGGAAATCAACGATGTCCAAAGCGTTGAGATTTTGGATGAGGGTGTCAGAAAGGGCTTCAAGGTTATCCGTAAGTTCCTGACCTCAACCTTTGAGCAGAAAATTTGGCTCTATGCCGATATTGACCGTATCGATTTTGAAACTCATGCAGATTGGCAGACTGAGCATATTGCCGTTAAAGCGGCATTCCCCGTTGACATCAATGCCGAAAAAGCAACCTACGAGATTCAGTTCGGCTCGGTTGAAAGACCTACTCACAGCAACACAAGCTGGGATAGCGCAAAATTCGAGGTTTGTGCCCATAAATATGCCGATTTGTCCGAATGTGATTACGGTGTAAGCTTGCTTAACGATTGCAAGTACGGTCACGACATTCACGATAATGTGATGCGCCTCACCCTGCTCAAATGTCCGACTCATCCAAGCCCCGTTGCCGATAAAGGTCATCACGAATTCACTTATTCGCTTATGCCTCACGGCGGCGATTACAGGCAGGCAGGCGTTGTTAAGCAGGCTTATGCGCTGAACAACCCGATGTATGCCGTTAAGCTCGGCAAGCAGAGCGGCTCATTGCCCGAAAGCTTCAGCTTCGTTTCGACAAGCCACGAAAATGTTGTTATCGATACAGTTAAAAAGGCAGAGGATAGCAGCTCAACAATCGTTCGCCTTTACGAAAGCTGGAACAAGCGTGTCGGCGCAGTTGAAATCAAGTTTGGCTATGATGTGAAGAGAGTTGCACTTTGTGACCTTTTGGAAAATGAGCTTGAAACCCTGACGGTTGAAAACAATACGGTCACGATTCCCGTCAAGCCGTTTGAAATCATAACCTTAAAAGCTGAATAAGATATAAAAATAAACGGTGAAGTTCATTGAACTTCACCGTTTTGTTATGCCAAATTATTTGTAGAGCGGACCGTAGGTCTGGCAAGCTCTGAAATCAGCGCCCTCAAGATCCTTTGTGCCGAATGCACCCCAGCAAGCAGGACGGAAGATTTTGCTTTCGTCAACGTTGTGGAGAGCAACGGGGATGCGGAGCATCGAGCAAAGAGTGATGAGGTCAGCACCGATGTGACCGTAGCTGATTGCGCCGTGGTTTGCGCCCCAGTTGTTCATCAAATCGTAAGCTGACTTGAACGGGCCTTCGCCGTTGCAGCGAGGTGCGAACCATGTGCAGGGCCAAGTGTAGTCTGTTCTCTTCCAGATTGTGTCCGAAACCTCATCGGGGAGGTTAACAGTCCAACCCTCTGCGATTTGAAGAACAGGACCAAGACCCTTGACAAGGTTGAGCCTGATCATTGTTGCAGGCATCTCAGCTCTGGTAAGGAAGCGTGAGCTGAATCCGCCGCCACGGAAGTAGCCGTTATCGGCTGCGTTCCAAGTTGTTGCATCAAGGATTGTTTGCTGATCTGCATCGGTAACGTTGTACCATTCTTTGATTATGCCGTTGCCGTTTTCGTCCTTAACTTCGCCGCAAGCGTCAAGGCAGCAAGCGCCTGAGTTGATGAGGTGAATGAAGCCGTTGGCATCCTTTGCCTTGCCCTCAATATCGTAGCCTGTAACACGCTTAACAGCGTCACCGCTCCAATATGTTCTGACATCTGCGAACATCTGGGGCTTGTTGGTGAGAAGCTTCATAAGGAGCATACTTACGCTGTTGAGAGTGTCATTCTCTGTTGCGAGGATGTACGGCTCTCTTGCGCCGTTCCAGTCGAATGAGGTGTTGAGCAAAGCCTCTGCAAAGTCAGCGTTGGGGTAGTAGTCAGTCCACTGTCTTTGACCTTGGAAGCCTGCTGCGATTGCGTTATGACCGACCATTTCTTCCTCTCTGCCTTCGGGAAGCTTGTCATTGCCGTTCATAAGGTCTTTGATGATGCACATCATCTTGACGCTGAATTCAAATTCTTCTTCCTTCTTCTCGTCGCTCTTTCTTACGAAATCAGGGTTCTTGTCGAAGCCGATCTTGCATTTTTCCTTAGCCCATTTGAGTGCCTTCTGGAATTCTTCTTCGTCATAGATACCCTCTTCCATTCTGCGGAGGATTTCTACCTCGTCAACGGATTCAATACGCATACCGAGATATTCCTCGAAGAAATCGGGGTCGATTGATGAACCTGCAATGCCCATGCAGATCGAGCCGATTTGGAGGTAGCTCTTGCCCTTCATTGTTGCGGCTGCGATTGCGGCTCTGCCGAAGCGGAGGAGCTTTTCCTGAACGTCTGCGGGGATTGTTGTGTCGTCAGCATCCTGAACATCCTTGCCGTAGATGCCGAAAGCGGGGAGACCCTTCTGTGCGTGAGCAGCAAGAACGGCTGCAAGGTAAACAGCACCGGGGCGCTCTGTTGCGTTGAAGCCCCAAACGCCCTTGATTGTGTTGGGATCCATATCCATTGTTTCGGAGCCGTAGCACCAGC
>CAYQRS010000133.1:0-4200 GCA_964419825.1 uncultured Eubacteriales bacterium | reverse complement strand
CGCATACCGAGCATTGTATTGATCATACTGATGCCGTCTGCGCCTGCTTCTTCGCAGGCCTTGGCGATTGCGGTAATATCGGTTACATTCGGTGAAAGCTTGATGAACAAGGGCTTATCCGTAACCTTACGGCAAGCCGCAGTAACCTCAGCCGCCGCTTGCGGTGAAGTGCCGAAGCTCATACCGCCGCCGTGGACATTCGGGCAGGAAACATTGACCTCAAACCAGCCGATTTGTTCCTCGCCGTTGAGCCTTTCAACCGTGTAAGCATAATCCTCAACGGAAAATCCGCTCACATTCGCCATAACAGGCTTATTGAAGCAAGCTTTAAGCCTTGGTAGCTCGTTTTCAATAACCTTCTCTACGCCGGGATTTTGCAAGCCTACGGCATTGATCATACCACTTTCGCACTCGGCAATTCTCGGACAAGGATTGCCGAAGCGAGCATCCCTTGTTGTGCCTTTAAAGGAGAATGTGCCAAGGCAGTTAATATCGTAAAGCTCGGCAAATTCATAGCCGAAGCCAAACGTGCCGCTGGCGGGGATAATCGGGTTATCAAGCTCTATTCCGCTCAAATTAACCTTTGTGTTTACCATACTATCTCCTCCCTTTCAAGCACAGGACCGTCTTTACAAATGCGCTTATTGCCGTACTTTGTCTTGCAGGTACAGCCCATACAAGCGCCGAAGCCGCAGCCCATTCTCTCCTCAAACGAATACTGACCTGAGGTTACAGCCGTAGCCTCGATTGCCTTGAACATCGGCATCGGTCCGCAGGTGAAGAAATAAGAATAAGTCATATCCTTTAACGCATCGGTAACAAAGCCCTTAACGCCATAGCTGCCGTCAACCGTTGTAACAGTTACATCAGCGCCCAATGCCTTAAAATCTGCCTCAAGAAAGATTTCGGCAGAGGTGTTAAAGCCAAGAATAACCTTAACTGTCTTACCCTGCTCAATGAGCTTTTTGCAAAGATTATACATCGGCGGAACACCGACTCCGCCGCCGATTAAAACAGGGCAATCCCCTGCTTTATCGGGGTTAAAGCCGTTGCCCAAGCCGACAAGCACATCGAGCTTACCGCCGACAGGCATTTCAGCCATCTGCTCCGTACCGACTCCGACTGTTTTATAAATAATTGTAATCGTTTTCTCATCATAATCACAAATCGAAATCGGACGGCGCAGGAATTTGCCTTCAAGCTTAATGTTGATAAACTGACCTGAAGCTTTGATTGCAGAGGTATCGCCCTCAAGAACCATTTTATATATCGACTCAGTCAGCTTTTCGTTAGAAAGGATGTTATAAATACCCTGTGTCATATCAAGAGCACCTCAAGCATCTATTGTTGAAATAAAGAGTGTTGTTTCTTCAAGAACATCTAAGAGAACCTTTACCGTATCAAGAGAAGTGAACATTGTGACATTGTTTTCAACGGCACACTGCCTGATTTCATGACCGTCGGTCAAAACTGCGGCGGATTTCATATCTCTTGTGTTGATAACATAGGTTACATAGCCTTGACGGATCGCATGGAGAATTTCATCACTTCCGCCTGTGATTTTCGGCATCATGTGAGTGCGGATGCCATTAGCCTTAAGGAAGTTTGCAGTACCCTCTGTTGCCTGAATATTAAAGCCCATATTATAGAAACGGCGGATAAGCGGCAATGCCTCTTCCTTATCCTTATCGGCAATCGTTGCAAGAACAGTGCCGTAATTCATAACGCTCATTCCAGATGCTTGGAGAGCCTTATAGAGCGCTCTTGTGAGGCTGTTATCGTAACCGATTGCTTCACCTGTTGATTTCATTTCGGGTGAGAGATAAGCATCAAGTCCACGAAGCTTTGAGAATGAGAAAGCAGGCGCTTTAACATACCAACGGTTTTTACGGGGAGCAAGCGTTTCGGTAATGCCCTGCTCCTTGAGTGATTTGCCGAGCATACAGAGTGTTGCTATATCAGCAAGGCTGTAGCCTGTTGATTTTGAAAGGAAAGGAACTGTTCTTGAGGAACGGGGGTTAACCTCGATGATATAAACATTTTCGTTTTCATCAACGATGAACTGAATGTTGAACAGACCGACAATGCCGATACCGAGACCAAGACGCTTGGTGAAATCAACAATGGTTTCCTGAACCTTCTCGGAGATTGAGAAGGTGGGATAAACGCTGATTGAGTCACCGCTGTGGATACCTGTACGCTCAACAAGCTCCATTATGCCTGGGATGAAAACATCCGTACCGTCGCAGATTGCATCGACCTCAACCTCTTTACCGACAATATATTTATCAACAAGAACGGGTTTATCCTCATCGATTTCAACGGCGGTTTTGAGGTAAGTGCGAAGCTGTTCCTCATCGGCAACAATCTGCATTGCTCTGCCGCCGAGAACGAACGAGGGGCGAACAAGCACAGGATAGCCGATTTTTGCTGCTGCAGCAACGCCATCCTCAATCTTTGTAACAGCCTTGCCCTCAGGCTGAGGAATGTTAAGCTCTTTGAGAAGCTTTTCAAAGCTATCACGGTTTTCTGCACGCTCGATTGCATCACAATCTGTGCCGATGATTTTAACACCTCTGTTTTTAAGACCCTCAGAAAGGTTGATTGCTGTCTGACCGCCGAGAGAAGCGATAACGCCCTCAGGCTTTTCGAGGTTGATAATGTTCATAACATCTTCAACGCAAAGAGGCTCAAAATAAAGCTTATCGGAGCAGGTGTAGTCAGTTGAAACGGTTTCGGGGTTATTGTTGATTATGATTGCCTCATAGCCGTGCTTTTTGATTGTTGTAACGGCGTGAACTGTTGAATAATCGAACTCAACGCCCTGACCAATACGAATCGGACCTGAGCCGAGAACGACAATCTTTTTCTTATCCGAAACATGAGATTCGTTCTCATCCTCATAGGTTGAATAGAAATAAGGAACATAAACATCAAATTCAGCCGCACAGGTATCAATCATTTTATATACAGGCATCATATCGTTCGCAACACGCATATTGTAAATATCCGTGCCTGTAACATTCCAGAGCTTTGCAATATAATCATCACTGAAGCCCATACGCTTTGCGGCATAGAGAACGGCAACATCGTTAATATTTGCCTTAAGCTCATTTTCCATATTGACAATGTTTTTGAGCTTATCGATGAAGAGTATATCGATTTTTGTTGAGTCGTAAATCATACCCTCATCCGCATTGCGGCGAAGCAGCTCGGCGATTGCATAGAAGCGATCATCCGTTCCGTCGTGAATATAAGCGAAAAGCTCCTCATCGCTGAACGAATCAAACTTCTTCATATAAAGGTGGTTTACACCGATTTCAAGCGAACGGATAGCCTTGAGCAAGCTTTCTTCAACCGTTCTGCCGATGCTCATAACCTCACCTGTTGCTTTCATCTGAGTTGAAAGCTTGTTGTTGGCGGTTGAGAACTTATCGAACGGGAAGCGAGGCATTTTTGTGACAACATAGTCAATCGTCGGCTCGAAACAAGCAAGTGCGCCTGCAATTTTAATTTCATCAAGAGTCATACCGACTGCAATCTTTGCAGTAACACGGGCAATCGGGAAGCCGCTCGCTTTTGAAGCAAGTGCCGATGAACGGGAAACTCTGGGGTTAACCTCAATGAGGTAATAATTGAATGAAAGCGGATCAAGTGCAAACTGAACATTACAGCCGCCCTCGATTTTGAGCGCACGGATGATTTTAAGCGCACTGTCACGGAGCATAACGCTTTCCTTGTTTGTGAGAGTTTGGCACGGGCAAACAACAACCGAGTCACCTGTGTGAATACCGACAGGATCGATATTTTCCATATTACAAATTGCGATTGCCGTATCGTTGGCATCACGCATTACTTCGTATTCGATTTCCTTATAGCCCTTGATGCTCTTTTCAACAAGAACCTGATGAACAGGAGAAAGAGCAACTGCGTTGATAAGGATTTCCTCACATTCTTCTGCATTATCGGCAAAGCCGCCGCCTGTGCCGCCGAGTGTGAAGGCAGGGCGCAAAACAACGGGATAACCAATTTTTTCAGCCGCCTCAAGTCCCTCCTGGACAGAGTTTGCAATCATTGAGGGCAAAACAGGCTCGCCGAGCGATTCGCAAAGCTCTTTGAACAGCTCTCTATCCTCAGCCATTTCAATGCTCTTGCTGCTTGTGCCGAGAAGCTCAACGCCACATTCACGCAGGATGCCTT
>CAYQRS010000132.1:0-4213 GCA_964419825.1 uncultured Eubacteriales bacterium | reverse complement strand
CTATAATATCCCCCTGCGGCATATATATTTATATTTAAAACTATAATTATGAAAATTCTCTTGACAAAATGCGACAGTTAGCATAAATTAACTATTAGCAGACTCATCGAACGGAGATGTTAAAATGACACTTAAGGATTTGGAGATTGGTAAAAGCGGCGAGGTTACGGCCGTCGGCGGCAATGGCGCACTCCGTCAGCACATACTCGATATGGGTATTATCCCAGGCGCAAAAATCACTCTCGTCAAATACGCACCTATGGGCGACCCTATTGAAATCAGGGTTCACGGCTATGAGCTTACGCTCCGCCTTGCAGATGCGGCGAATATATCGGTAAAGCCTGCGCAACAGGGTGGCAGCTTGAACAGCTTGCCGAGCGGCAAGGCAGACGGTCACCATGAGCACCCAGGTCTTGGTGAGGGCGGCAAATACCATGTCAAGGCAGACGAAAAGCCTTTGCCCGATGGCACAACGCTGACCTTTGCGCTTGCGGGCAACCAAAACTGCGGCAAGACCACGCTTTTCAACCAGCTCACGGGTGCAAATCAGCACGTCGGCAATTTCCCCGGCGTAACAGTTGACCGCAAGAGCGGCACAATAAAGGCTCACCCTGAAACCGAAATCACGGATTTGCCGGGCATTTACTCAATGTCGCCCTACAGCGATGAGGAAATCGTAACAAGGCAATTCATCGTTAACGAAAAGCCGAAGGGCATCATCAACATCGTCGATGCAACCAACATTGAGCGCAATCTCTATTTAACAATGCAGTTAATGGAGCTTGATGTACCGATGGTGCTTGCGCTGAATATGATGGATGAGGTGAGGGGCAACGGCGGTTCTGTGAGAATCAACGAGATGGAGGAGCTGCTCGGCATACCCGTTGTGCCGATTTCCGCAAGCAAAAACGAGGGTGTAGCGGAGCTTATCAGCCACGCCTTACATATTGCAAAATATCAGGAACGCCCAGGCAGAACCGATTTTTGCGACAAAAACGACCATAACGGAGCGGTTCACCGCTGTTTGCACAGCGTAATGCACCTCATTGAGGATCACGCACAGGCAAGCGGTATTCCGTTGCGCTTTGCGGCAACAAAGCTGATTGAGGGCGATGAAGAAATACTCAGCCGCCTTAATCTGACTCAAAACGAAATTGAAATTATGGAACACATTGTTGTTCAAATGGAAGCGGAGCGTGGCTTAGACCGTGCGGCGGCGATTGCCGATATGCGTTTTTCGTTCATCGAAAAGCTTGTTGCGCAAACAGTTGTAAAGCCGCAGGAGAGCAAGGAACACGCACGCAGCCGCAAAATCGATAAATTTTTAACGGGCAAATACACCGCCCTGCCTGCATTCGCAGGAATTATGGCGGCGGTTTTCTTCTTGACCTTTAATGTTATCGGCGCTTGGATGCAGGAGGTGCTGGAAAGCGGAATCGGCTATTTGACCGCCGTTGTTGACGGACTTTTCACTTCTTGGAATGTTGCACCTGCCCTACATTCGCTTGTAATTGACGGCATTTTCAACGGCGTTGGCGGCGTGCTCAGCTTTTTGCCGATTATCGTGACTCTGTTCTTCTTCCTCTCCCTGCTTGAGGATACGGGATATATGGCGAGAGTTGCCTTTGTGATGGATAAGCTGTTGCGCAAAATCGGCTTATCGGGCAGAAGCATTGTGCCGATGCTAATAGGCTTCGGTTGCACCGTACCGGGCGTTATGGCAAGCCGAACCCTCTCCTCGGAGCGTGACCGCAAGATGACGATTATGCTCACGCCGTTTATGAGCTGTACGGCAAAGCTGCCGATTTACGGCTTTTTGACAAGGGCATTCTTCCCCGAATACAGCGGTTTGATTATGGTAGGGCTGTACTTTTTGGGCATCATCGTCGGAATAATCGTTGCGTTGATTTTCAAGAACACGATTTTCAAGGGCGAGGCAGTTCCCTTTGTTTTGGAGCTTCCGAATTACCGTATGCCAAGCCCGAAAAATGTTGCGCAGTTGCTTTGGGAAAAGTCAAAGGATTTTTTACAGCGTGCTTTCACCGTAATTTTCTTTGCGACGATTGCCGTTTGGTTCTTGCAAAGCTTTAACCTGAATTTGCGAATGGTTGATGATTCGCAGGATAGCATTTTGGCGATGATTTCGGGCGTAATTGCACCGATATTTAAGCCGCTCGGTCTTGGTGATTGGCGTATTTCAACCTCGCTGATTACAGGCTTTATCGCCAAGGAGAGCGTTGTTTCAACAATCACCGTTCTTTTTGGCAACACGGCAGCGCTTATTTCCGCAATCTCGGCAAGCGGTGCGGCGGCTCTGCTTGTGTTCTGCCTGCTCTATACGCCCTGCGTTGCGGCTGTTGCGGCTGTTAGGCGTGAACTTGGCGGCAAATGGGCAAGCGCAGTTGTCATCGGTCAATGCGTGATTGCTTGGCTTTGCGCCTTTTTGGTTCACTCAATCATCGGCCTCATTATATAAGTAAAAACAACAAACAGGCCTCCCCTTGAAGCATCAAGAGGAGGCTTATTTTTGGCTCAAAGCATTGTGCATATCCAATAAATCAAGCCGTAAAGCGAGGAGGCAACGACACCGTAAACAATAACAGGACCTGCGATTTTGAACATATTTGCCGCTGTGCCGAGGACATTGCCCTCGCTCTTAAATTCCATTGCAGGCGAAACCATACTGTTTGCAAAGCCAGTTATCGGCACGATTGTGCCTGCACCTGCATAGCGTGCGATTTTATCAAAAACGCCTATGCCTGTGAGGATTGCGGTAATCACAATCAGCGTCACGCCGACAAGGAGCGAGGCATTATCCTTGCTGAAGCCGAGCTTCGTATAAAGCAGGTTAAAGGCTTGACCGATAACGCAAATTCCTCCGCCGAAAATATAGGCATTGACCGCATTTTTGATTTTTGGCGAAGGCGGTGTGATTTGAGAAGCCATTTCGCCGTATGTTTTTTTATCCATAAAAAATCAACTCCCACTATAGTTTGCTATAGCGGGAGTTTAATTATTCATATCAGGCTTGCGATTTTTTCAACGCATTGCTCTGCCGTCAAGCCTTCACATTCAACGGTTATATCGGCATATTTTTCGTAAAGCGGCGCTCTTTGCTCATAGAGGTCGGCAAGCGTTGTGCCTACCTTCATCGCAATACCCCTTGTGCTGATGTTGTCAATACGCCTTTCAAGCTCAGCAACACCAAGCTTGAGGTAAACGACAACACCCTGAGCCTTGAGCTTTGCCATTGCTTCCTCGCCGTAAACCGCACTGCCGCCCGTTGCAACAACGCATTGTTCAAAGCTGCTTTGAGCAATAACATCGTTTTCGAGCGCAAGGAAGCGCTCCAAGCCCTGCTCATTTATGATGTCGCAAAGGCTTTTGCCTGCATCGTTTTGAATCAATAAATCTGTATCAACAAAGCTGTAAAGCATTGTTTTTGCAAGCAGAACGCCAACCGTGCTTTTGCCTGCGCCCGGCATGCCTATTAAAACAATATTTTTCATTCGGCAAAATACTTCTCAATTTTTTCGACTGCTGTTTTAATATCGGCATCGCCGACAAGCTCAACTGCGCCCGAATCGACGAGCTTTGCGGTTTTCGGCTTGATCGGCAGGCGTGCGAGAACCTCCAAGCCCATATCGGCAGCAACCTCATCGAGCTTGCTCTCACCGAAGATTGAATGTTTCTTGCCGCAATCGGGACATTCAAAATAGCTCATATTTTCAACCAAGCCGATAATCGGAATATTCATCAGGTTAGCCATATTGTATGCCTTTTTGACGATCATCGTAACCAAATCCTGCGGTGTTGTTACAACAACAATGCCGTCAACGGGAAGATTTTGGAAAACGGTCAGCGGAACATCACCTGTTCCCGGCGGCATATCGACAAACATATAATCGACATCGCCCCAAGCAACCTCATTCCAAAACTGCTGAATAACGCCTGAGATAACAGGTCCACGCCAAACAACGGGTGCATCCTCTTTTTCAAGGAGCAGGTTAACTGACATCATCTTTATTCCCGTTTTGCTCTCGGCAGGGATAAGCCCCATTTCGCATTGCTCGATTGCACTGTTAACGCCGAACGCTTTGGGAATTGAAGGACCTGTAACATCGGCATCGAGAATTGCGGTCTGCTTGCCGTGCGCCTGAAAAGCACTTGCAAGCAGGCTTGTTACAAGGCTCTTGCCGACACCGCCCTTACC
>CAYQRS010000131.1:2052-4284 GCA_964419825.1 uncultured Eubacteriales bacterium | reverse complement strand
CCCCGGACCGACCGGTTATGAGCCGGTTGCTCTAACCAACTGAGCTAATGGCCCAAATGGCTGCTTTTTCAACAGCCATTGAATTATACCAAATGTTTCTCGTTTTGTCAATGACTTTTTGAATTTTAATCAAACTTTTTGGTTTATACGACAATCGGTATCGGTTTTGCGGAGCAAATGCAACAACGGCTGTGTTGAAAAGAGGTGAGCGGTTGTGTTATAATGAGTTTATAAAATTTTAATAATCTTATGAAATTAACGAAAAGGGATATTTATGGTTAAGGAACTTGTTCACGATCCGCTTCTTTTGGCGGCAAAATCCGAGGAAGCAACTCGGCAGGATTTGCAAACGGCGCAGGATTTGCTCGATACGCTCGTTGCGCATAAGGATAGCTGTGTCGGTATGGCGGCGAATATGATCGGTGTCAGGAAGCGCATTATCGCTTTTGATAACGAGGGCGAATATATGCTGATGCTCAACCCCGAAATTATCAAAAAATCAACCGCTTACGAAACCACAGAGGGTTGCCTCTCGCTCCTTGGCGATCCTCGTAGGTGCAAGCGCTACAAAAGCATAAAGGTGCGTTGGCAAACCGTTGAATTCCAAACAAGAATCAAGACCTTTATGGGCTTCACGGCGCAGATAATTCAGCACGAAATCGACCATTGTGAGGGGATATTGATATGATAGCTTTAACTTACAAGGCTCACGGTGAATTCGGTTTGACAGAGAAACCGAAGCCGCAAATTATTGGCGCAGGCGATGCTGTTGTCAAGGTTACGATGAGCAGCATTTGCTCAAGCGATTTGCATATTAAGCACGGCTCTGTTCCCCGTGCGGTAACAGGTATAACGGTTGGACACGAAACCGTCGGCGTTATTGAAAGCGTCGGTAGCGGTGTCACCAAATTCAAGGCGGGCGATAGGGTAACTGTTAATGTTGAAACCTTTTGCGGCGAATGTTTTTTCTGCAAAAACGGTTTTGTCAATAACTGTGAGGATGAAAACGGCGGTTGGGCGCTCGGTTGCCGAATTGACGGCGGTCAAACCGAGTATGTCCGTGTGCCTTATGCCGATTGCTGTCTTAATAAAATCCCCGATGGTGTATCCGATGAGCAGGCGCTTTTTGTCGGCGATGTGCTTGCAACAGGCTTTTGGGCGGCACGCATCAGCGAAATTAAGCCGAACGACACCGTGCTGATTATCGGCGCAGGTCCGACAGGTATTTGCACCCTCCTTTGCGCCAAGCTCAAAAACCCAAAACGCATTATTGTTTGCGAAAAGGATGAAAACCGTATCACTTTCGTAAAAGAGCATTATCCCGATGTCCTCGTTTGTACGCCTGAGAGCTGTGTCAGCTTTGTCCGTGAGAATTCTGCTCACGGCGGTGCAGATGTTGTGCTTGAGGTTGCAGGCGCAAAGGATACATTCCGCCTTGCGTGGGAATGTGCAAGAGCGAATGCCGTTGTCACGGTCGTTGCGCTTTATGATGAGGCGCAAAGCTTGCCGCTTCCTGATATGTACGGCAAAAATCTGACCTTCAAAACAGGCGGCGTTGACGGCTGTGATTGCGATGAAATCCTTGATTTGATTCGTTGCGGAAAAATTGATACAACTCCGCTCATCACCCACAAATTCCCTCTTAAAGACATCGAAAAAGCCTACGAAATCTTTGAAAACAAGCTTGGCGGCGTAATCAAAATCGCAATTACAAACGAATAATGAATTTTAACTGTTCCGTTTTTACTGCCTTTACTCAAAACTTTACAGATAACTTGATAGATGTAAAGCACGGTGGTATAATCAGCAGGTTACAAAAATTTTTGCGTAACCTCATCGAACGTCGTTAAAATCGTCAAAAATCTGCCCAACAAAAACATTTTCTTTGTTCCTGACAGAAATCTCGGCAGGTTCGTTGCCGAGCAGATTACCGAGAAAAATATTATCATTAACGATGGCTGTTGTCCAATTCACGCTGAAATCACCGCCGAGCAGATAAAGGCAGAAAAAGCGAGCCATCCCTCTGCGCTTTTGCTGACTCATCCTGAATGTGAACCGCCGATTTTTGACCTTTCCCTGAAAAATCTTCACGCAGTATAAGAGGTGACTTATGAAAGCCGAACAGAGAAGAAAAGAGATTGCAGCTTTTTATTGGCAGAAAAACGAGCCGTTTCGGGCTGCGCTTTTGCTGACTCATCCTGAATGTGAACCGCCGATTTTTGACCTTTCCCT
>CAYQRS010000131.1:0-1952 GCA_964419825.1 uncultured Eubacteriales bacterium | reverse complement strand
AGAGAAGAAAAGAGATTGCAGCTTTTTATTGGCAGAAAAACGAGCCGTTTCGGGCAGTGAGCTTTCCGAAAAATTCGGCGTTTCCCGTCAGATTATCGTGCAGGATATTTCCGTGCTGAAGGCTTCGGGCTATGAAATCCTTTCTACCCACAGCGGTTATATTGTTCATACCTCGCCGCTTGCGGAGCGTGCCTTCAAGCTTCATCACACAACGGAGCAGACCGAGGACGAATTGAATACGATCGTTGACGTTGGCGGTACGGTTGTTGATGTTTTTGTTTGGCATAAGGTGTATGGCAAGGTTGTAGCGAGGCTGAATATTTTTTCTCGGCTGAATGTCAAGCAGTTTATCGAGGGTGTAACGAGCGGAAAATCAACCGAGCTGATGAATATAACAGGCGGCTACCATTACCATACGGTTCGTGCCGAAACGGAAGAAATACTCGATGAAATCTATTGCGCCCTTAAAGCAAAAGGCTATATTGCACCGGAAATTTAAAACAGAATATGTCAAAAACAGCTCAAGTATCCTTGTGAATACTTGGGCTGCTTTGCTGCTTGCGGCGTGATGCCGTTATGCCGTTATGCTTTTCGCCTCAATCGGCGATTTTTCTGTTATCCTCTGTTTTTAATTTTGCCGAATTTTTAACTCCGAAGCAGAAATAAATAATGTGAAAAAGCCAAACGCCGCCCAGAATTGCGCAGGGGATGTAGAGGTCTTTTCTGATCATCATCGCAAAGCTGAAAGCCATCAAAAGCGTGACGGTGATCATGATTTTGATTTTAGTTTTCCATGTCATACCTTCACCCTTGACATAGCTTTCAAGGTTGTTTTTGTAAAGCCTTGTGTTGATGAACCAAGTGTGGAGCTTTTCGGAGCTTTTGGCGAAGCTGTAAGCCGCAAGGAGCAGAAAGGGGAATGCAGGCAGCATCGGCAAAACTGCGCCGACTGCACCCAAGCCAACGCCGATGCAACCGAGGATGATAAAAAATATTTTCTTAGCTTTCATTGTTTCTCTCCAGCTTTCTCTTTTCTTTTTTTGCTTGAATGAGGTGGTCAACTGCCATTATCGGGTGGTGGAACAACATTCTCGGCCCTGAAAAGCGCATAACGGTGCGGATTTTTTCACGCATCTGCGGCTTGTAGCAATGCACCTTGCAGTTGGAGCAAAAGGTTTTGCTTTCCATAAAAGGGCATTTGTCGCTTCTCATCTGAGCGTAATCGTTCAGCTCCCGACATTGCTGGCAAAGCTCTCTTTTTGTACCGTGCTGTTTGTGGCAGTAGAGCTTGATCATTTCGGCAACGATTGCCTTTTCGTGTTCTCGTTTTTGTTCTGTCGTTTTCATCAGCTCATTCTCCCGTTTTCAACGGAATAAATTTTGTCGGCAATCCTCAATGTTGATTGCCTGTGCGAAACAAGAACAGTCGTTCTGCTTTCGCTTTCCTCTTTGAGGGATTTGAGTATCACCGCTTCATTGAGCGAATCGAGGTTGCTTGTCGGCTCGTCAAGCAACAAAAACGGTGCGTTGTGCAAAAATGCTCTTGCAAGACCGATTCGTTGCTTTTCTCCGCCCGAAAGTGTGTCGCCAAGCTCGCCGACATCCGTGTCGTAGCCGTTAGGTAAGCTTTGAATGAAGCTGTCAAGCGAAGCCTTTTTGCAGGCATCGACGATTTCTTCATCGGTTGCATCAAGCTTTGCGATTTTGATGTTGTTTTTGATGCTGTCCCTAAATAGGCAGGTTTCCTGCGTGACGAAGCTTTCGGTTGCTCTGAGAGATTTTGTGTTGAGTGTGTCAATATTCTTGTCGGAAATTTCGATTGCTCCATCGTCGGCAGTCCAAAATCGCATAAACAGCTTCAAAAGCGTTGATTTGCCGCTGCCGTTTTTGCCGATGATTCCGGTAATTTTGTCTTTTTCGATTTCGAGGGTGAGGTTCGAGAGTATCTGTTC
>CAYQRS010000130.1:0-4381 GCA_964419825.1 uncultured Eubacteriales bacterium | reverse complement strand
GCTACGTTCAAAGCTGTATTCCTTTGAAATTTCAGCCAGCTTATTCGGAAATTCGGGATCTGAAACCGAAAGGCGTGTGAAATTGCAGGATACAAACAGCCTATCGAAAGGTGGCTTGTTCCATTTTTGCAATATTGAGCATACTTGTTCAAATATTTTGTAATCATGCTCAACGATTTTTCCTGTCTTGCTCAAAACATCAATATATTCGGCAGGACGAAGCAAGCCGTATTGGCTGTTTTGCCACCTTGAAAGGGCCTCAGCACCGCAAAACTTATTTGTTTTAGTATCTAAGAATAATTGCAGATAAACCTGAAATTCGCCTTTTTGCAATGCATCGTCAACTTGCGCAGTCAGCTCTCTAACCGTCTTATTAGCCTCAATCTGCTCTTTTGCGCCGATATGATAAGCGATGTGCTTGGAATCGGCATAATAATAGCCTTGCTTTGCGTAATATACCGCTGTTTCGGCATCAATCCCGATATTATCGCATAAGCGGCAATATCCGCCTTTAAAAAGAGAAGGTGCGTCATTTACAAAATCAGAAACATATTTATTTACTCCGCTGATTAAATCGCCGACGCGCTTATCTGCCGCAGACTCGTTCTCCGCTTGAAAAAGCATAACAAATGCACCGTCGCCAATGCGTGAAAGATAATCAGTAGAAGTAAGGGAATTGCTGAGCTTTGTTGCAGTGTACTTTTCAATTTCGGTTATCGAAGAATTGCCCTTTTTCTCTTCAAGCTCCTTGGTGCTAAAGGCAATATATGCAATGCAATATAGCGGCTTTGCCTGCTCACTGATGAGATTGTTGAAAGCATAAACATAATAATCAGAATTACCAACGCCCGTTTTGACATCGATCATTCTGTCGATTTCTGTTCTTTTCTTTTTTTTCTTGATGATTATGGCAATTACTGCGGCGATTATTAACAAAACAGCGGTTATCGCAACAATTATAACAGCCGCAAGCTGTTTTTGAGAAGCTACTAAATCGTTTTGCGCATTGCTGACAAGTGAACCCGATTTTTGTGATTCGGTAATTTCAGATAAGGCGCTGATGATGGCATCTTTTTGTGCTTGTGTTATCATATCCGTAAAGCCAATGCAGTAATCGATTTTATTGCCGTTATATTCGGTCGTCAAAACGGTAACCTTTTCAAGATCATCGAAATCGCTGTCATCTAATGCTATCGAGGTCACAAGCTCAACCTGACAGTTTTTAAAAAGACTATTTTGCTTATTCTCGGCGCTTGCCGAAATATATGTAAAATCAATGCCTGTTTTTTCGGAAACAGCTTTTAACATATCGGGAATAAGCCCTTTATAACTTTTGGTGTTTGAATCAAAATATTCGATAGGATACAAATTCGGGTTACCTGCCACATATACGGATTCAGCTCTGCCACCACCTGTTTTTTCCGCATAAACTGCCGCAGAGCTGCTTACTGCAAGCAACGCACAAATAAAGACGGTCACCGTAAAAACAGCAGAAAATTTTTTAAGCATCGTTTTCATCAGCTTCACTTTCCGAATCGGTAATTTTTGCTTCCGCCTTTTCAAGCTTACTCAATGCTGTTTTTGATGCCAAGCTGATGTAATCCTTAACATTATTCAAAATATCCGCAAGCTCATCGGTATTAGCCTTATGCTTATCAGCTTCGGCTTTGAGCTGCTCGTTTTCATCACTGAGTTCGCTAAGTGCGCCTTCTTTTTCTGCGATTTGATTTCTTAATGAAACAAGTTCCTTTTCAATCTCAGCTAATTTAACATTCAATTCGCTGTTTTTTTGCTCAAGCTCGGAAACGGCGATAACCTTTTCATGGCGCAAGGCTTCTGTTTTTTCGGCGCAAATGCGGTTCAGTTCCGCAATGTACTCAATAACATTGTTTTTATTAAATCCAAATAAGCCTTTTTTAATATCTTTAAATTCCATAACCATACTCCTATTTAAAATTGATTTTTTTACGTTCAATTCTGCCCCATTGCAATTTCTTTTTTCGGTAGCCGATAAAAGCGGTAGCTCTTACCCAAGCCATAACAAAGCGCAGACAGGTGATTTCAAAAATGCAGAGTAACGAAGCTTTTAAAGCATCGCTAAATGTAACCTTGAGGTTTGATGTGTACATTCTTGAGAAAAACGCTGTAAGTGATAATATACTGCCGAATACGGCGTAAATTAGGAAAAAGAGAATCATAAACGGAACGTTTATCAAATCAACACAAAACGCCAAAACCATTGTAAATACGCCGAATATTTCAATGAACGGTGATAGCAATTCATAAATCAAAAAATACAAATATGAAATAAAGCTAACTACACCGAATTTGGCGTTAAACAGCATCTTTCTGTGCTTGTACATTGTTTGAAACAGCCCCAAATGCCAGCGTTTGCGCTGCTTTTTCAAATCGCCGAGCTTTTCGGGCGCTTGAGTCCAGCAGATTGCATCCGTTGCATAGCAAATGCTGTAATCCATATTGTTTACTCGGCAATATTCATGGAGCTTTACAACAAGCTCCATATCCTCGCCCATCGTTTTATTATCGTAGCCGCCTGCGGCAATGACAACATCCTTTTTGAAAAGTCCGAATGCACCTGAAATAATCAGTGAACCGTTAAATTTATCAAAAAGTATGCGTGAAGCCAAGAACGAGCGATCGTATTCAAGCACTTGCATAGCGGCAATTATGTTTTTTGGAAGACGATACTTTTTAACCCGGCAGTTTTCAAGCTCAACATCGTTCGACAGACGAATAAGTCCGCCTACCGCAACAACATTTTTCTTTTGCAAAACAGGCTCAGTTATGTTTTTGAGCGAATCGTATTGCAAAACTGAATCAGCATCCATACAAATGAAATACGGATAATTCGATGCATTGATGCCCATATTAAGCGCATCAGCCTTGCCGCCGTTCTTCTTTCTTATAACCGTCAGCGGAACCTTAGTATCTCTTGTTTCGTAGATGAATTCCTCAGGCTGACATTTAATTTGCCTGCGTATTGGGCGTTGAACGGGGTGCATCGAAAAGGCATTGATAACCTCCATTGATGTGTTATCTTTGCTACCGTCATCAACAACAATTATTTCATAAAGGCGGTAGTCAAGCTGTAAAAGCGATTTAACCGTTTCAACAACGGTAATCTCCTCGTTATAAGCAGGTACAACTATTGTAATCGGAACAAAATAATCATTCGGTAAAATGTTTTTAAGCCGCTTTTGGCGATGGATTTTATACAACTCAGAAGAACCGACCAAAACCGACAAGAACAAAAATGTAGAATATCCGATTAGATAGATGATAAAGAATACGCCGACAACCTGCAAAAATGTGTCCACAAAGCCTGTCATACAGTAATCGCCTCCCTTTTATCACGCTGTAATCTGTAACGCAAAATTTCAGAGGCATATCTGTCGTCACCATCCAAAACATCGGCAAGCTGTGCGTATGAGAGCCCTAAGCGCTCAAGGCTTTCCGCTGAATTAAAGCGTATATACCAATTATAGCTGTGCAAATTATCTTTCAAAATGCCAATAGTTTTTTCATGCGGATAGATAGCGAGTGCGGATGATGCAATGGCTGAATATTGCCATTTTTCCTCGTTGCAGTTCTTTGCCAAAAAGCAAAGCTCATCGTAAGCTTCACTGTAATAGAATTTGCCTAAATAACGAATAACGCTATAATGAATCTCGTCATCTTGCTTTTTATCGCACAAAAGTGAATATGCAAATTCGCAGTAATCAGGTGAAGCAAAACGGATATAATTAAGCAGATTAACCTTCATTTCTGTTGAAAACGAATCAAAGCTTTCAATTATTTTATCAATTAAATCATTTGCGCTTCCTGCAAAATTCAGCAAACCGTCACTTATCAGCTTACCGTGATAAAACAAATCGCTTTTATCGATTTTTTCAAGCGCCTTGATAATATAATCGCTGTCGCCGCTTGTATAAAGCACCTGCATTGCGTTTTCACGGCAGTAAATGCTTGGTTCATCAAGCAGGGTTAGCATACTCTCGATAATAGTCGGAAAGGCTCTGAAAGCAATAAGACGATATTTTTTTACAATATATGGGAAATAGGCAGCTTCAATGCGGTCTTTACCGCCGTAATAACCGCAAAGGTAAATAAAAACACCATCAAGCTCACAAAGATATTCTTTTACCGTTTTCGCATCATTCAAGTAAGCTGTTTCGAGCATATCATCGAAAGCAATCATATTACCGACTCGTTTGAGCTTTTTGCGCATATAAGTCTTGTGAGCCTCGTCACAGCTCTCGCCGTTTCTCACTTTTTCAAGCTGTAAGGCAACCTTACGGTTGAATTTTTCACTCACCTGCACGGTTTTTTTTATCGTTTCTCTTAAATATAATTGCAGTAA
>CAYQRS010000129.1:0-4492 GCA_964419825.1 uncultured Eubacteriales bacterium | reverse complement strand
GTCAAGAACAGCTTTGAAATCCTCCATCGTGCCGTATTCGGGGGCAATATCCCTGTAATCGGCAATATCATAGCCGTAATCCTTTTGAGGGGATTTGTAAAGCGGCGAAAACCAGATTGCGTCAACGCCGAGGCTCTTGATATAATCGAGCTTTGAAAGAATACCCTTTAAATCGCCGATACCGTCACCGTTGCCATCACAAAAGCTGCGTGGCCAAATTTGGTAAACAGCCATTTCCTTATACCAATCTTTTTTAATCTCAGCCATTGTCATTTTCCTCCGTATCTGTTTTTTTGAAATTCGATGAAAAACTCAAAGTTGAAGCCTCCTCCAAAGGCAGCTTGACCGCCTTGCCGAGGTAGGAAGATTTGTATATTGCAAGCACCAATTCAAGCGCTTTTCTGCCATCATAAGCATCTACATAAGGTTTTCTGTCCGTTTGGATTGCGTTGACCATATCCTCATAAAGCGGAGTATGTCCTGCGCCGTAGATATGCCGAGCTTCAAAGGAAAAATCCTTTTTAACCTGCTCGCTGTTATCCTCGCCGTCTGCGAAGCACCAATAGGTTATTTTGTTGTTGATACTGCCCTCTGCCTTAACTGCACCGTTCTCGCCGAAAAGCGCAAGGCTCTGCTCCATATTGCCGCCGTAGGTGTTGACCGTACCCTCAACTGTTGCATAAGCACCGTTGGCATATTTGATTATTGCCAAGCCGAAATCCTCACACTCAATGTAAGGGTGCATCAAATTATCGGTTACGGCAGTCACGCTGACAGGTTCACTGCCAAGCATCCAGTTGAGCAGGTCGATATTGTGGATGCATTGGTTCATCAATGCGCCGCCATCCTTTGCCCAAGTGCCACGCCAAGAAGCCTGCGAATAATAGGATTCATCACGGAACCACCTTGTTTGCGTTGTGCCGTGCAGCATTCTGCCAAAGCGACCGCCGTCAACCGCAGAGCGAATTTTGCGGATTGAGAGGTTAAAACGGTTTTGGTGATTTGCGGCAACCTTAACGTTGTTCTTTTCCGCCGCCTCGATAATACGGTCTGCATCGGCGAGGGAAAGCGCAATCGGCTTTTCGATAATGCAGTTGCAACCGCTGTTTATGCAGTCAACGGCAATATCCGCATGGGAGCCGCTATCGGTTGCGATTGCGACAAGGCTCGGCTTTTCCGCTTCAAGCATCGCCTTATAATCCGTGTAAAAAGGGAGCGAATCAAGCTGAGGATATTGCGTTACAAGCGTTTGATACGCTTGCGTGCTAACATCGCAGAGGGCAACTATATCCAGTTCATTTTTCATTGCGGCAACGATATGGTTCGGAGCAACTCTACCGCAACCTATTAAAGCATATTTCACAGTTTCTCACTTATTTCTTTCGTGTATTGTTACAAGGTTTTTGTAGCTGATGGCACAAGCCTCCAAAGCGTTGCCGTTAATGAAATTATCATCCTGTTCATAAACGATATAAGGGATTTCCGCTTCCTTGCAAGCTTGGTAGCACGCATCAAGATTGATGTTACCGCAACCGAGCTCGGTTATCGAGCCGACATTTTCGCCCCGTTTAACAGCCCAATCCTTAAAATGGCAGACCTTGACTCTGCCCTTGAGCTTTTTGATATATTCAGTTTCATCAACGCCGCCCATGTGCAGCCAATATGTATCAGGTATGAAATAAAAGCTTTCGGGGTTAGATTCCTGAACAAGAACATCAAAAAGCGTTCTGCCATCCTCAAGCCTTGTAAATTCAAAGGCGTGATTATGGTAAGCAAAGGTCATGCCGTGCTTTTTCAGCTTCTCCCCTGCTGTGTCTGCAAGAGCGAGAAAACGGCGAACATCATCAAGTGAGCCGCGGTATTCTTCGGACAGAGCGCCAAGACCGATTTGGTTACAGCCGAGCATTTTATGCTCCTCAATAAGCGCATCAAGGTCGTTAACGATTCTGTCCCAAGGCTTGTGAGTGACGCAGACATCAAAGCCATTCTTTTCAACAAGCTCCGCCACCTTCTTCGGCTCAATATCGCCGATTGCGGAAATTTGAACAGTATCAACCTTCAATTCATTTTTCAGATAAGAAAAGGTCTTGTCTGTGTCTTCGTAATTTTTGATATGGTCACGCAAGGTATAAAGCTGAACGCCTATTTTAATATCTTTCATATTCGCTATCTCTTTCAACTGCGATTATATTTTCACGATTTAAAGGCATAGCCCCGATGAGCCGTAAGGTGGCCCATCGAGGGCAGGATGCTTAAAATTTTATATTTCGGGAATTTCGATTTCGATTTCTCTGCCAAGCTCGGCGGATTTTGCAATGCCGGCAATAATTGCCTGATTGTAGATAATCTGGCTTGAGGGAACGGGAACCTCTGCGCCGTACATTGAAGCATCGAGGAAGGAACGGATTTTGAGATAGAAGTTATCCGTATCGCTCTCGATTTCGGGGATTATTGTTTCGACCTGCTTGCCTGCAACATCGTGGTAAATCGTCATTGGACCGCCGATTGAGCCGTTCCAGCACTCTGTTGAGGGAATACGCAGACCGCCGTCTTTACCCATAATGATAGTGTCACCCGAAGTGTCGAGGTGCATTGCCCAAGCGATGCGGAAATCGATAACGATGCCGCCCTCAAGACGAACGAAGCCTGCGGCAAAATCATCAACGCCGAAAATATCAGCATATTCGGGCTTGTTGGAATATTTCTTACTCTTGCCGAAATAATCAGATTTAAAGCCTGTTACGGTGAGGGGCTTCGGATAGCCGATTGCGTTAAGAACCATATCCAAGGAATAACAGCCGATATCGCCGAGAGCACCCAAGCCTGCTGTTTCTTTTTCGATGAAGGAAGTGCCGAACGGAGTCGGAATACCTCTGCGACGACCGCCGCCTGTCTGAATATAATAAATCTCGCCAAGCTCGCCCGATTCGACAATCTTCTTAATCATTTGCATATTGGGGTCAAAGCGGGGCTGGAAGCCGATTGAAAGCACCTTGCCGCTTGCTTTTTCTGCCTTGCAGACTGCAACAGCTTCTTCAAGCGTGACGGTCATCGGCTTTTCGAGCAAAACATTTATGCCGTGTTCAAGGGCGCAAATCGTACATTCGGCGTGAGTTGCGTTATATGTACAAACGCTTACGCAATCAACCTCGCCCGATTCGCAAAGTTCCTTGTGGCTCGGATAAAACTTGACCTTGCTTTTGTCAATGCCGTACGCATCGCAGAAAGCCTCTGCCTTGCCCGGAACAAGGTCTGCGCAGGCAACGATTTCAACATCGGGGCATTTCATATATGCTTTTGCATGAGCCTCTGCAATCCAGCCTGTGCCGATGATGCCGACACGGATTTTTTTGGAAGAATCGTAAACTTTTTCTTCGTGCTGTTCTTCTTTGAATTTATCAAGAATACTTGCCATATTGGTTTTTACCTCCGAATAAAATTTTACCAGCCGAGTGATTTCAGATAATCCCGGCTTGCTTTAGCAGCTTCCGTAAGAGTATGAGCCTTGTCCTCACGGTCCTGCTCAACGACAACCCACTCTGCGCCTGCCTTAACGGAAGCATCGAGGATTGCGGGCATATCCTGACAGCCGCTTCCTACAGGAGCAAAGCTGAAAGAATCCTCCTCTGCTGTTTCGGTATCATCTTCGATGCCGATAAGCTCATAAAGCTTGCCGCCCTTGCCCTTCATAACAAAATCCTTGAGGTGGACAACGGGGGCACGGTTTGAATATTTGAGGATATAATCCGCAGGAACTTCACCGCCGACATTAACCCAGCAAACATCAAGCTCGGTTTGGAGTAAATCGGCAGGAATTGTTTTATAGAGAATATCGAGCGCATATTCGCCGTCGATTTTAACAAACTCAAAATCGTGGTTATGATAAAGCAGAGTCAAGCCGAGTGCCTTTGCTTTTTCGGCAATCAGGCGAATATCCGCAACGGTCTTATCCCAACCGTCTGTTCCCGGGCGGCGATCCTCACAAAGATAAGGAACTGCAACATACTTGCAACCGATTTGAGCATAGGTTGAAAGCACTGCATCGGGATCTTCGAGAATTTCATCGATTGAAACATGAGCCGAAACGGGAACAAGACCGTTCTCAGCACAAAGAGCCTTAACCTCTGCGGCGGTTTTGCCGTAAAGGCCTGCAAACTCAACGCCGTCATAGCCGAATTCCTTAACCTTTTTGAGCGTGCCCTCGAAATCTTTTTCCATTTCGTCACGCAATGTGTAAAGCTGAATTGCAACAGGTAATGCCATAATAAACCTCCCAATGAATCTTTATTCAATCGCCATAATTGTAGCACACTGCTATATATTTTTCAATATATATTTAGAAATTATATACTAAACAGCCAAAAAAATCCGTTAAAACATTCACAGCGGTTTCCAAGCCTCGGCAATAAAAAAAGAAGGCGATTTTTAAAACCGCCTTCTTGATTTTATGCTATTATTCTTTCGGCTTATTCGTTGAATTAACAGCAACGCA
>CAYQRS010000128.1:0-4576 GCA_964419825.1 uncultured Eubacteriales bacterium | reverse complement strand
GAGGAGCAGATCGCAGGCAAAGCAATCGGCGAAGAGTTCGATGTTAATGTTACTTTCCCTGCTGAGTACACTCCTGAGCTTGCTTCAAAGGAAGCTGTTTTCAAGTGCAAGCTGAACAGCCTTTCTGTTAAGGAGCTTCCCGAGCTTGATGATGAGTTCGCAAAGGATCTCGGCGAATACGATACACTTGCAGAGCTTAAAGCAGGCATTAAAGAGGAGCTTGGCAAGCACAAGAAGGAGCACGCAGAGAACGCATTTGAAAATGCACTCCGTGAACAGCTTGTTGAAAACCTCAAGGCTGACATCCCCGCAATTATGATTGACGAGGCTGCAAAGCAGAACAAGGATCAGATGATTGACCGCTTCCAGTCACAGGGCATTTCTTTCGAGCAGTACCTTGCTTACACAGGTATGGACGAGAAGGTTCTCGATGAGCAGATCAGAACAGAGGCAGAAAAGGGCGTTAAGCTTCGCCTTGCTCTTGAAACAATCGCAGAGCTTGAGGCTCTTGAGGCAACTGAAGAGGACATCAACGCTGAATACGACAAAATTGCAACAACCTACGGCATCGATATCGAAACCGTTAAGAAGCTTGCTCCCGTTGACGGCATCAAGGCAGACATCGTTGTTCAAAAGGCAATGAAGGTTGTTGTTGACAACGCAAAGGCTGCAAAGAAGAAGGCTGCCCCCAAGAAGAAGGCTGCCGCAGCAGAGGATGGCGAAAAGGCTGAGAAGCCCGCACCCAAAAAGCGCACCACCAAAAAGGCAGAAGAGAAAAAGGCTGACGACGCTGAATAATCTTAGCTTACGCCTGCCTATAATATCTTAGAGTAAACAAGACCGGCAGAGCCTTTATATTAAAGCTCTGTCGGTCATTAAGCAATTTTTAAGATAGGAGTAATGAAAAATGAGCTTAGTACCTTATGTTATTGAGCAAACCAGCAGAGGCGAAAGACAGTTTGATATCTTTTCCCGTCTGCTCAACGACCGCATCATCGTTCTTTCTGACGAAGTAAATGATGCAACGGCAAGCCTTGTTGTTGCCCAGCTTCTCTTTTTAGAGGGACAGGATTCCGAAAAGGACATCAGCCTTTACATTAACAGCCCGGGCGGTTCTGTTTCGGCAGGTCTTGCAATTTATGACACAATGCAGTATATCAAGTGCGATGTTTCAACAATCTGCATGGGTATGGCGGCAAGCATGGGCGCATTCCTGCTTTCCTCAGGTGCAAAGGGCAAACGCTATGTCCTCCCCAATGCAGAGGTTATGATTCATCAGCCGCTCGGCGGCACTCAAGGTCAGGCAAGCGATATTCAAATTGCCGCTGACCATATTCAAAAAACAAAGAACAACCTTAACCGCATCCTTGCCGAGAACACAGGCAAATCGATTGAGCAGATCGCTGTTGATACTGACCGTGATAATTGGCTCAGCGCTGAACAAGCTCTTGAATACGGCTTGGTTGATAAGGTTCTTTATAAGAGATAAAGGAGAATTTAAATTATGCCGAGAGATGGCGAAACACGTGATAAAGCAGTGCGTTGCTCGTTCTGCAACAAGCTGCAGGGTCAAGTCGATAAGCTTATTGCAGGCCCCGGAGTTTTTATTTGCGATGAATGTGTATCACTGTGCTCCGATATAATTGAAGAAGAGGTTGCCGCAAACCGTAAGCAGAAATCCGCTGAAGACGGCTTCGTTTTGCCAAAGCCTATGGAAATCAAGCAAAAGCTTGATGAATATGTTATCGGTCAGGAAGAAGCAAAGGTCGTTTTGAGCGTCGCTGTTTATAACCACTATAAGCGTATTTTCTTCTCGTCCGATTGTGAGAGCGATATTCAAAAGAGCAATATCCTCCTCCTCGGTCCGACGGGTGTCGGCAAAACAATGCTTGCGCAAACCCTCGCAAAAACGCTCAATGTGCCTTTTGCGATTGCCGATGCAACAACTCTCACTGAAGCCGGCTATGTTGGTGAAGATGTTGAAAACATCCTCCTTCGCCTCATTCAAGCGGCGGATTTCGATGTTGAAAAGGCAGAGCGCGGCATCATCTATGTTGATGAAATCGATAAAATTGCCCGCAAATCGGAGAACGCATCAATCACCCGTGATGTCAGTGGTGAGGGCGTTCAACAGGCATTGCTTAAAATTATCGAGGGTACAGTTTCCAATGTTCCCCCTGGAGGTGGCAGAAAGCATCCTCAGCAGGAGTTCATCCAAATCGACACCTCAAACATTCTCTTCATCTGCGGCGGCGCTTTTGACGGCATCGAAAAGATAATCGAAAAGAGAATCGGTGGCTCAGCCCTTGGCTTCGAGGCTGAAATCAAGGATAAGAGCCAGCTTGAAACCGATTACATTATGGGCAAAGCAATCCATCAGGATTTGACGAAGTTCGGCTTGATTCCCGAGCTTGTCGGCAGAATTCCCGTGCTGACCGCCTTGCATGAGCTTGACCGTGATTCGCTTGTCAAAATTATGTATGAGCCGAAGAACTCAATCGTCAAGCAGTACAAGGATTTGCTTGCAATGGATGAGGTTGAGCTTGAATTCGAGCAGGAGGCTTTGGAGGCTGTCGCCGATAAAACTCTGGAGAAGAAAACAGGTGCTCGTGGCTTGCGTTCAATAATGGAGCAAACCTTGATTCCGATTATGTACCGAATTCCCTCCGATCCTGCCGTCAGCAAGGTAATAATCACAGCTGATTGCGTCAAAAACGGCGCTCAGCCAATGGTTGTCCGTGATGAAAACCGCAAAGAGGTTCACCTCACCGCAACCGCTGATTTTTCCGTTGCAAAAACCAAAAAGAAAAGAGCAAAATAACAGATATATTTGTTGACAAATATTGTCTATAATATTATAATAAAGCTAATTATTAGGATAATATATCCATTTTAAAGCGAAAGGATGAATTTGCTTGAAAAAGTTATCATCAAAAATTTTAGCTGTTGTAATGGCTGTGGCTTTGATTTTTTCAACCGTAGCGATTGCTGTCAGCGCAGATACAGGCGCAAGCAATGTTTTTGTTGTCAGCGCTGTCGATAATGTCGGCGTTGGAACAACTCAAGAGATTAAGGTCTATGTCCAAAAGGGTCAGAAGGCAGAGGATGTTGATGTTGTTCTCACTTTCCCCAAGACAACTGTCGAATCTGTTTCGATCGCTTCAAAAGACGGTCTTAACACCTCCAAAGAGTTCACCGCAACCGTTGACGGCGATAACCACAAAATCAGCGCCGTTGTTAACTGCGATAACTCAGCAGGCACAGCAATGAAGCTTGCTTTCTCATTCAAAATCAAGTTCAAATCAGTAGGTCTTGTTGAAATCACAGCCTCCGCAAAGAAAGGTGAGAGCACCTTTGGTGTAATCGGTGAGCTTGATTCAACCAAGAACCTCCTTACCGCCGTAGGCGATAAGGTTGCTGTTAACAGCACATACTGCGGTGCAGGTCTTAAAGGCTACATCACCAAAGATGATAACAGCACAATCGTTACTTCAACAATCAAGCTCAGTTTCAAGTATTTCGATGGCAGCACTCTTACAGGCAAGACAATCAGCGTTGATCCGATTGCCGTAACAGATGCAATCCACAACAAGCCCATCAAAACTGCCGCCGAAATCAAGGAATTGATTGCCGCAAACGCTGATGCAATCACCAACGCAATCAGAGAAACAGGCGTTGAAGATATTACCTACAATGATTTTGAGGTTCTCACTTCTTCAATCAAGTTCGGTGAAAAGGCTCTTTCATCATCGCTCAAGTACAGCAAGGATGGCAACAACGATTACACAGTAACCCTTTCTCAGCTCAAAAAGACAAAGGCAACCGTTAACTTCGTTTTTGCTTCCGCTTTCAACGATAAAACCCTTTATCACAGCTCGGATATTCCTGCTCTTGAAAGCGCACTCACTCTCAACGTTCATGTTGGCACAACTGTTGACACAAAGTCAATCGTTACAGCAATCAAGGATGCAATTGAGCTTTACAACAAGTTCGGCTCAACTCTTCCTGATGGTAACCTCGGTCAGCTCATCGATAACCACATTCAGACCAAGAACGCAAATGTTGACGGCGATCAGCTTGACATCAACGATTTTGAGCTTAACGAAACAACCTTTGCTTTCAACGGCACAAAAATGGACGGCAAGGAAACATATAACGCAAATGTTGCAGATAATGTTATCACCGTTTATTTTGAGCAGGTCAATGTTCCCAAGACAATCCTTATGACTGCCGCAGAAGCCCTCGGCAAAATCAAATATTCCGAATTTGCCGAAGCTAATGTAACCCTTATCAACGAGGCTGTTAAGGCATTCCAAGCTTTCTCGGACAGCATTGTTAAAGCAGAGTGGCCCTCAGCTGACGATGTTAAGAAGGATAGCGAGAATACTTCCGAAAGCCCCAAAACAGGTAACGGTACATATCTCGGTGTTGCTGTGTTCGCAACAGTAGCTCTTACTGCGGCTGCAACAGTTATCCTCAAGAAAAAAGAGGATTGATTCACTTAAAAACAAACGGCTTCGTCATTAGCCGAGGTGCGATAACGAAGTATTTATGTAAGGTGGCGGTACAGCGAGAG
>CAYQRS010000127.1:0-4683 GCA_964419825.1 uncultured Eubacteriales bacterium | reverse complement strand
GTTATATAATATCCTTTATATTATAGAAATTTGGTGATTGAAATGAATTATAATTTTGCAGATTGTATCTCAACCTTACAGCCCTCACTTATCCGTGAGTTCTTCAAGTACAACGGCGTTCCCGGAATTATCCCCTTTTCCGCAGGCAATCCCTCGCCCGAAAGCTTCCCTGCTGAGCAGATTGCCGAAATCGCCAACGATATTTTTGCAAACAACGCTTTGACCGCTCTCCAATACGGCATCACAGAGGGCTATGCTCCTCTCAGAGAAACTCTCAGGGCTTTCTCAAAGGAGCGTTATGGCATGGGCAAGGATTTTGATGAGCTTATCATCACATCAGGCTCACAGCAGACAATGTACCTGACAACAAAGGTGCTTGTTAACCCCGGTGACACAGTTATTGTTGAAGAGCCCTCTTTCGTCGGTTCGCTCAACGCTTTCCGCTCATTCGGCGCAAAGCTCTGCCCCGTTGAGGTTGAGAGCGACGGCATTAACACAGAAAAGCTTGAACAAGCACTTAAAACAGAAAAGAATGTTCGCTTCATTTACACTATTCCCAACTTCCAAAACCCGTCAGGCGTTACCATGTCTGCCAAAAAGCGCCAAGAGATTTATGACCTTGCCAAAAAATACGGCGTAATGATTTTGGAGGATAACCCCTACGGTGAGCTGCGTGTTGCTGGCGAAGATATTGCACCGATCAAGAGCCTTGACAATGATGGCGTTGTTATTTACGCAGGCTCTTTCTCAAAAATTCTTGCCCCCGGCGTTCGTGTCGGCTACTGCGTTGCTCCCAAAGAAATCGTCGCAAAGATGACAGTCGGCAAGCAGGTCAGCGATGTTCACACTCCCGTTTTCAGCCAGATGCTTGTTGACGAATGGATGAAGCGTTACGACATCAATGAGCATATTCAAAAAATCCGCAATATGTACAGAAGCAAGCTCAACCTTATGTGCGATCTTGTTGAAGAAAAGCTGCTCGACAAAATGAGCTACACTCGCCCCGAAGGCGGTCTTTTCGTATGGTGCAAGCTCGATGACAGCATCCCGATGCCCGAATACTGCACAAAGGCACTCGAAAACAAAGTCACAATCGTACCGGGAACTGCTTTCCTGAGCGATTTGCAGGGCAAGACTCAGTGCTTCAGAATGAATTTCTCCACCCCCTCCGATGAACAAATCGTCAAGGGAATCGAGATACTCGAAAGAATTGCTAAAGAATATTGATTTGGAGTTTAAAAAATGGAAAACACAGCACCACAGCGTAAACCGAGGGTTTTGAGCCTCATTCAGCCGACCTCTGTGCCGACGATCGGCAACTACCTCGGCGCTTTGAAAAATTGGAAGGCTATGAGCGAGGATTACGATTGCCTTTTCGGCGTTGCTGATTTGCACGCAATAACCGTAAGGCAAGAGCCTGCCAACCTGCGCAGACAATCTACCGAAATGTTCGCCCTGCTCCTTGCAATCGGTCTTGACCCCGAAAAAAGCATAATCTTTATGCAAAGCCATGTTCCTCAACATTCACAGCTCGGTTGGCTCCTCAACTGCTACACTCAATTCGGCGAGGCTTCAAGAATGACGCAGTTTAAGGACAAGAGCCAAAAGCACGCCGATAATATCAATGTCGGTCTTTTCAGCTATCCGACACTTATGGCGGCAGATATTTTGCTTTATCAATCAAATTTCGTGCCGATCGGTGCAGACCAAAAGCAGCACCTTGAGCTGACAAGGAACATTGCCGAGCGCTTCAACGGAATTTACGGCAATGTTTTCACAATGCCCGAACCGTTCATTGGCAAAACAGGTGCGAGAGTTATGTCCTTGCAGGATCCGACCTCGAAAATGTCCAAATCAGACCCGAACCCCAAGGCTTCCGTTTCCATCCTCGACACGCCCGAACAGATTATGAAAAAGTTCAAGAGCGCTGTTACCGATTCCGATGCCTGCGTTCGCTATGCCGACGGTAAAGACGGCATCAACAACCTTATGTCAATTTACTCCTGCTGCACAGGCAAAAGCTTTGAAGAAATCGAAAAAGAATTCGACGGCAAGGGATACGGTGATTTTAAGGTTGCGGTCGCTCAGAGCGTTATCGATGAATTAGCTCCGATTCAGCAAAGATACAAAGAAATAATAACAGACAACGCATATATTAACGAATGTATGGCAAAGGGTGCGGCCTCTGCATCACGCCTTGCTCAGCGTACACTCGACAAATGTATGAAAAAAATAGGATTTAAACAAATTTAACTATTGACAAGCAGTTGCCTGTTGTTGTATAATGCTATCTATACAATGAGAATTTGCCCCTGCAAATTGCGGAGGGAGGGAATAGGCAATGAGTAAAGTAGAAGTTAAAGAAAATGAAAGCTTGGACAGCGCACTCAGAAGATTCAAGAGACAGACTTCCAGAGACGGCGTTATTCAAGAGGTTCGTAAAAGAGAACACTATGAAAAGCCTTCTGTAAAGAGAAAGAAGAAGTCAGAGGCTGCTCGTAAGCGCAAGTATAAGTAAGAAACCTAAAGACGGGCAAGTTATGCCCGTCTTTTCTTATATTCAATTCATCACGCTTCACAGCGTTGACTATATATTAAACAGTTTCACTCAATCAGAACGAAGAAGGATGATTAACCATGGAGCTTCGCAGCCTTACGGATTTGTTCCCAAAGGATATTGACGGCGGCATTATCGAAAGCCCTGCAAACCTGCTTTACTGCACGGGCTACCCTATTGACACAGGCTACCTTATCGCAACAAAAAACGGCAGCGTTTTTTTGACAGACAGCCGCTATATTGAAGCCGCTCAAAGCAACATTGATTGCTGCGATGTTGTTCTGCTCACAGACAGCAAAACTCAAATCCCCAAATACTTAAAAAAATTCAACTGCGCAAGCATCGCCGTTGAATCACGCTTTGTTACAGTTGCGCACCTGCGTGATTACGCCAAAATGAGCAAGAGCGAAAGCTTCAAGCTCATTTACGATTCACGCCTTGACAAATGCCTTGATTTTCTCCGTTGCACAAAGAACGCACAGGAGGTTGCAAACATTAAGGCCGCACAAAAAATTGCCGAGGCAGCTTACAACAACGCAATCAAATACATTAAGCCAGGTATGACAGAAAAAGAAGTTGCGCTTGCGCTTGATTTTTATATGCTCCGCAACGGTGCGGAAAAGGTCAGCTTCGACACAATCGTTGTCAGCGGCAAAAATTCATCAAAGCCTCACGGTATTCCGACCGACAAGAAAATCCAATTTGGCGATTTTGTCACAATGGATTTCGGTGCGGTTGTCAACGGCTATCACAGCGATATGACAAGAACCGTTGCAGTCGGCGAGGTCAGCGATGCGATGGCTGAGGTTTACAGCATTGTTCTTGAAGCTCAAATGGCAGCAATAAGCACGGCGGCAGCAGGCGTTGCGGCGGCAACCGTTGACCATGCGGCAAGAAGCATCATCGAAGAAGCGGGCTACGGCAAAGCCTTCGGTCATTCAACAGGTCACGGTGTCGGCGTTGAAATTCACGAATTTCCAACCGTTTCCTCCAAAAACGATTATGTGCTTCATTCCGGCAACATTATCACCTGCGAGCCCGGCATTTATCTGCCTGATCAATTCGGAGTCAGAATCGAAGATATGCTCCTGATAACGGGCAACGGCAACGAAAACTTAACCAACACACCCAAGGAGCTTACAGTCCTTAACAACTGAGAAAGGAAGATGCAAATTGAACAGCAACGGTAAAAAGGTTCTTGTAATAATCAATCCCCGTTCGGGAAAATTCACATTACGCAGTCAGCTCTGGCATATTGCGGATATGTTCAGCCGAGCAGGCTTTGAAACAACCGTTTACACAACTCAAAAGCGTGGCGATGCAACCGAATACGCAAGGCTTTTGGCAGACAAGTTTGATCTGATCGTTTGCCGTGGCGGTGACGGCACTTTCAACGAAACCGTTAACGGAGTTATGGAAAGCAAAATCGATGTGCCGATTGGCTACATTCCGAGCGGAACAACAAACGATTTTGCCGCAAGCATCGGCATACCGACTGATGTTCAGGATGCAATCGATTTGATTTGTGAGGTTGAGCCAAAGCACCTTGACATCGGTCAAATCAACGGCGGTATGCACTTCAACTACACCGCTTCCTTCGGCATCTTCACAAAAAGCACTTATTCCGTTTCGCAGACCAAAAAGAATGTCATCGGCTACCCTGCCTACATCCTTGACGGACTTAAAGAAATCAAGGGCTTCAAACCGCTTGAGCTGCGCATCACCTGCGACGATGAGGTTTATGAGGGTGAATACGCTTTCGGCTCAATTTCATCGGCACTTGTTATCGGCGGAATTATCCGCTATACCCGTGACACGGTAAGCTTTGATGACGGTAAATTTGAGCTTAACCTCGCCAAGCTTCCGCCCGATAAGGATGCTTGGGTCAAGGTTGCAAAAGAGGTTCTCGGCAAAAGAATTTACAGCCCCGATATTTTCACGCTTTCAAAGGGCAGCCACTTCATTGTCGAAAGTCTCGGTCAAGAGCTGCCGTGGACTCTTGACGGCGAATACGGCGGCAGCTATAAGGTTGCCGAAATCGATTGCCTGCAAAAAGCAGTCAGAGTTTACAGAAGTTAAATCTTGACAAGCTTTAATAATAATGATATTATAATTGTTAAATAAAT
>CAYQRS010000126.1:0-4727 GCA_964419825.1 uncultured Eubacteriales bacterium | reverse complement strand
TAATATAATATTGAGCTGAAAGGAGTGATTAAGGTTGCAAAAAAGCAAGAATTTGATTGAACAATTTGCTGAAGCTCAGGAATACGAAAGCCATTTTGACGATGTTCACAAGCACAGCCATAAGCATAAGCACAAACACAGGCACAAGCACGAACGCACGATTTCGTTGAGCAAAAGCAACCGCTTGAGCCATATTCTCAGCCTCGCCACCATCACCCTTTCGCTTACCGTGATTGAATATTTCATTATAATCGGCAGCCTCAATTTTTACACAAACGGTCTAATAACCGTAATCTTCGGGACTCTTATACTCACGGTTTATATGACGGTTTCCAACCTCACCACCAACAACATTGGCTTATTTCCGAACAAATGGGCAATTTTAAGCGGAATTAAAAACAGCTTGAAATTCAACATTCTGCCGATAGCCGCTGTTTTGGCAGGCGAATATTACTATCTCAAATATTATCACGGCGGCGCTCAAATCAATATATATTTCAGCTCATTCCCCTTTTCCGACGGCTTGCCTGTCTACATATTAGGATTATTGATTTACATTATCCCGACTGCACTTTTCGTAATATTCCAAGAAACCTTGTTCCGTGGCGTTATGCTCAAGCTTGGCAGGCGTGAATTCGGCTATTGGAGCACGGCAGCCCTTGTTTCCGTTTTCTATGCGGTCATGCACACCGTCATTGCCCTTTCGAGCATTATTTTTGAACCAAGCAAAGCCAGCATTATTATTTATTCGCTGTTCTATCTGTTGGTTTCCTTTGCATTGTCGATAAAATGGTTTTACTGCACAAGGGCAACAAACTTTATTTGGCTTTCGATCTTTGACCATTTTGTTTTCTCGCTGCTCAGTCTTGTTCACATTACCGATGCAAGCGGCACAACAGATGAGCTGTTAATCATAAGGCTGTTTGTTGTTCAGCTTCTTTCCTGCATCATCTGCGCCTTTTACTGTCAAAACAAGCACCGCAGAAACCGCCAACTCAGAGACGAAAAGTATAAGCTCCACGATTGATTTTAAACGCTCCTTAAATGGGGCGTTTTTTAAAATAATGTTTTTTACATTGTTGACTTGCCAATACTATATAATGTATAATACTGAAGAAAACCAAGGAGGTTCAATATGAGAAAGACTAAAATTATTTGCACATTAGGTCCTGCTTGTTCATCATACGATATGATCAAAGAGATGGCGTTAAGCGGTATGAACGTATCACGCCTTAATTTTTCTCACGGTACGCACGAATACCACAAGGAAATGATAGAAACCGTCAAAAAGGTCAGAGAGGATTTGGCTCAGCCCTTGGCAATACTTTTGGATACAAAGGGTCCCGAAATCAGACTCGGACTTTTCAAAAACAACGAAGCCGAGCTTGTTAAAGGCAAAAAATTCGTTTTGACAACTGAGGAATTCATTGGCAACGAGAGCAAGGCTCAGGTCAGCTACATCGATTTGCCCAATCAATTAAAAAGCGGCGACACCGTTCTTATCGATGACGGCAAAATCAAGCTCAAGGTTGTTTCAACAAGCCAAACGGAAATCGAATGTGATGTTATTATCGGCGGCAAGGTCAGCAACCGTAAGGGCATCAACATCCCGGGTGTCAGTTTAAATATGCCTTATATGAGCGAGGCAGACAAAAAAGACATCATTTTCGGCATTGAAAACAATGTTGATTTTATTGCAGCTTCCTTCGTCAGAAAAGCTGAGGATATTATCGAGCTGAGAAAATTCATCGATTACCACGGCGGTCACGATATTAAGATCATCTCCAAAATTGAAAACATTGAGGGCATCGAAAACTTCGAGGCAATCCTCCAACATTCCGACGGAATTATGGTTGCCAGAGGCGATATGGGCGTTGAGGTTGCCTTTGAAAAGCTCCCGGGCATTCAAAAGCGCTTCATCCTCAAATGCTATCAATCGGGTAAAATGGTTATCACAGCAACGCAGATGCTCGAATCGATGATTTCAAACTCCACGCCGACAAGAGCCGAAATCACCGACGTTGCAAACGCAGTTTTCGACGGCACAAGTGCCGTTATGCTCTCAGGTGAAACTGCCGCAGGCAAATATCCGCTTGAGGCTATCAAGGCAATGGCAAAAATTGCCGAGCAGGCCGAAACAGACCAATTTGAAATTTATTCCGCAAACAGAAACATTCGCTATGATGTTGACTTTTCCGACACAACGAGCGCTGTTTGCGATGCCGCCTGCACAACCGCACGTGACCTTAACGCAAAGGCAATCATCACTGTCACAAAATCCGGTCAGACGGCAAGGAGAATGTCCAAATTCCGCCCCGAAGTTCCGATTGTTGCCGCAACTCCGATTCCGAAATCCTACCATCAGCTCGCACTCTCTTGGGGCGTTTACCCTGTGCTTGCGCTGATTCAGGATTCTTACGAAAGCTTGACACGCCACGCTGTTGATTGTGCAAAGCAAATCGACATTGTTAAAGGCGGCGATGTTGTCGTTATCGTTGCGGGTATTCCGCTTGACACTCCCGGTAGCACAAATATGCTCAAAATCGATACTGTGCAAGATAATTGCAAATGATTGAATACAGCTTAAAAAGAGCCCAGAGAAAAACAATTTCAATCACCGTTAAGCCCGACCTGACTGTTGAAGTCAGGTCTCCGTTTTGGTTGAGCAAAAAACAAATCGACGAGTTTGTTTGCTCCAAGAGCGAATGGATTGAAAGAAAAATCGAGAATTTCAAGACATTGAGCCAAGAAAGCAATGCAACCGATTTTTCTTTTGACGGCTATTGCCTGCTTCTTGGCGAGGAAAAGCCGATCAGAGAGCTGATTGCGCAAGACAGCAATGTTAAAGAGGAGCTTACGAAATTCTACAAAAAATTCGCCAAGCGTTATTTTAAAGCAAGGCTTGACGAAATTGCGAAAAAGGCAGAGATAAATTACAGCGCATTGACAGTTACCTCAGCAAAAACCCGTTGGGGCAGTTGCAGAGGCGACAGAATCAGCTTGAGTTACCATTTGATTATGGCTGAGCCGAGCGCCGTTGATTATGTTATTACGCATGAGCTTTGCCATATTATTCACCCGAATCACAGCAAAGCTTTTTGGGGCGAGGTTCAACGCCTTTGCCCGAATTATACCGAAGAAAAGGCAAGGCTGAAAAAGCTTGCGCCGAGAATTAAGGAATGGTAAAACGATGAAAAAACAAGGTAATTTACTGATTATTATTGCATCGCTTTTGAGCGTGGTGATGATTGCATTAACCCTGTTTGTATTCACTCCTTTTTACAACAACAAACACTTCGTTGCAAGCGAGCCGTGCAATTTGAGTATTCCTAAAGCACAAACGCTCGAACCGATTTATGCCGATTTTTATGTTTCGCCCGATGGTGATGACAACAATGACGGAACAATCAATCTGCCCTTCGCAACTATTGAGCGTGCGCAGAAGGCGGCAAGGAAGCTTGACAAAACTTATTTAAACCATGTTATTATTGCAGTCAAGGCAGGTACATACACATCAAGCGGAATTAAGTTCACGGAAAAGGATTCAGGGACAAGCAAATGCACAGTCATTTACAGCGCTTACGGCGACGGTGATGTGGTTTTAAGCGGTGCGCAGGATTTAACAGTTCCGTTCACGCCGACAGATAAGGCGTTAATCCAAATCAGCGGTGCGGATTATTTCTCTTTCAGCGGCTTCACCGTTCAGGATTACAGCGGCAACGGCATTACCGCAAACGGTAAATTCATTGACATCAACCGCTGTACGGTTCGCCAAATCGGCGGAATCGGCATTAAAATCGACGGTCAGCAAATCAGCGTTGCAAACTGCTCGATAGCAAACACAGGCAGCAGCGGCGTAACAATTAACGGCGGCAGCAGGAACTATCTTTCACCCGGCAACTGCTCGCTTGATAACACAAAAATCAGAAAAACATCGACACTTAATAAAGAACAACCTGCCGTTATTGTCAGCGGAATGGGCAACGCAATCACAAACAACGATATTGCGCTTATTCCCAGCATGGCAATACGCTATGAGGGCAACTGCAACAGCATTGAATACAACTACATTCACAGCGCCTGCACGGAGAACGAAGCCGCAGCGGCAATTGAAAGCGATTTCCGTTGGGATTATTACGGCAACCTCATCCGTTACAACTGCATCAGCAAGAGTGCAAACGGCTTGAAGGCTTGCTCGGGAACTTATGTAAGAAGCAACATTTTCATCAATATCAGCTCAATCGGTTACGATAACAACGGTGGCAACAGCTCCGAATTAACTGGCAACCTTTTAATCAACTGCTCCGTACCGATCAAGCACACCAAGCTTAACGATGAAGCCGTGCTGAAGAAAGCTTTTGATGAATACAAGGCTTCCCCCTACAACACAATTCTTTGGGGAGAAAAGCTGCCTGCCGTTTATGAGGATAACTACGAAATCAGCGGCGACGATTATCACAGCTACGGTCCGTCACTCAAGGCAGAGGACAACATCATTCTCCAATCAAGAGCTGATATAGGCAAAATTACGGCTGATGATGAAAACATCAAAAACAACCTCGTCAAAAAGCTGAACTACACAAGGATTTTTGTAAACAGCGCAAACGGTGATTACCGCATAAAAGCTGATAAAATCGATTCATCGACCTGCGGCTATAAGGATATTCCCTTTGACCAAATCGGCTTATACTGACTTTTTTGAGCAGGCATTGCCTGCTCTTTTATAA
>CAYQRS010000125.1:0-4737 GCA_964419825.1 uncultured Eubacteriales bacterium | reverse complement strand
ATCATTATCTTTGCGGCTTTGTAAATATCGCCGCAACCGAGCGTCAACACCAAATCGCCGCTTTCTGCGTTTTCGACAACATAATCGGCAACCTCGTCAAAGGTGTTGAACCAAACGCTGTCGGGGATTTTTGCGGCAAGCTGGCTTGTGTAAACGCCGAGGGTGTTCACCTCACGGCTGCCCATAATCTCGGTCATAACAACCTTGTCTGCAAGGCTGAGTACACGGGCGAAATCATCCATAAGGTTATAGGTGCGTGTGTAGGTGAAGGGCTGAAAAACCGCCCAAACCTTGTTGTAATCCATGCTTTTGGCTGCCTTGATCGTTGCCTCAAGCTCTGTCGGATGATGAGCATAATCGTCAACAACGGTGATGCCGTTGAATTCGCCAAGCTTCTCGAAGCGTCTGCCTGCACCGCCGAAGCTTTCAATGCCATCCTTGCAAGCCTGAACCTCAACGCCGCTAACCCAAGCCGCCGCAACGGCCGCAAGGGTGTTGAGAACGTTGTGTGAGCCCGGGATTGCAAGCTGAACCGTTGCTTGCTTTTCACCGTTGTGGCAAATATCGAACCTTGCATAAGCTCCTCTGGTGTAGCTTATGTTTTCGGGGTAAAAATCACAATCGGGTGTCAAGCCGAAGGTTACAATCTGCTTGCCGTCAACGCCCTTGATTGCCTCCAAAACCTCAGGATCGCTCTTGTTGATGATGAGGGTGCGTGAGGTGAGGTTACAGAATTTGCGGAAAGAAGCGATGAGGTTATCCATGGTTTTGAAATAATCCATGTGATCCTCATCAATGTTGAGAATGACTGCGACATCGGGGGATAAATCAAGGAATGTGTCAACAAATTCACAGGCTTCGCAAACCAAATTCTCTGTTTTGCCGACTCTGCCGTTCGTCTGTGTCAAAGGCAGTCTGCCACCGATTACTGCGCTGGGATCAAGACCTGCCTTGATGAAAATATGCGTGAGCATTGCGGTCACGGTCGTTTTGCCGTGCGTGCCGCTGATGCAAACGGCGTTATCGTAAAGGCGAGTAATCGCACCGAAAAGCTTTGAACGCTCAAAGGTCGGTATTCCACTTGCCTTTGCGGCGCAAAGCTCAGGGTTATCGGGCAGGAGGGCGGCGGTGTAAACAATCATCTCGGCACCGTTGATGTTTTCCGCTTTTTGCGGCATTGCAACGGAGATGCCGAGCTTTTTGATGCGGCTGAGAGTTTCACTTTCGTTAACATCAGAGCCTGTTACAAGGTAGCCCTCGGAATGTAAAATCTCCGCCAAGGGGCACATTCCGCTGCCGCCGATTCCGATAAAATGTATATGCTTAATTTCTTTTAAAAGCTCGTCAATGGTTTTCATAACAGTTGCCTCCTGTTAGGATATTAGCTTTCACAAATTGTTATTATATCACATATTATGTGCATGAGCAAACAATTTTAACTATTTTTTTGAAAGGGCAGAGCTTCTGTGAGTTATTTTCTTTTTATCGGCGGCGATGAGCGGCAAAAGCAAGCAGCAAACTACCTTGAAAAAGCAGGGGAACGGGCGGGTTTTGTTCTTGATGAAAGCGAGCTTAGTGCGCATATTTTTGCTGATTTTGTTGTTTTGCCTCTGCCTGCTACGAGGGACAACGTCCTTGTCAACGGCACGGGAATTAGGTTGAAAACGGTTTGGGGTTTTGTGAACGAAAATCAAATCCTATGCGGTGGTTTGTTGCCAAAAAGCGACGAATGTAAAGCAAAATCACTTTATGATTACTACAAGGATGAAGCGTTCATAATCCGCAATTCCGTTTCGACGGCAGAGGGCGTTATTTGCGAAATAATAGGGCGAAAACCGATGAATATTTGCGGCTCGAAAATGGCTGTAATCGGCTATGGCAAGGCAGGTAGAGCCATTGCGTTGAGGCTTCGTGCGCTGGGCGCTCAGGTGTATGCCGCCGCACGCAGTGAGAGGGATATTGCAAATGCGCAAGCTGACGGTTGTGAAGCTGTTGACCTTTACAGCGTGAGCGAAATTGCGGATTGCCTTGATGCAGTGGTCAACACTGTGCCCTCAAGGGTGCTCGGCAAGGGCTTTTTGGAGCGTTTGGAGCGAGATTGTCTGCTGCTTGAGGTTGCCTCCGCTCCTTATGGAATAGATTTTGAGGCGGCGGAAAAGCTTGGCGTTGAAACGGTGAAGCTGCCGTCACTCCCTGCAAGATATGCGCCGCTTAGCTCAGGCGTGGCGCTTGCTGAATTTTTGCTTGACATTAAACGGAAAGGAGAGGGGAGCAATGGAGAGAGTTAAATTGGGCTTTGCGCTTTGCGGCTCTTTTTGTACCTTTGCAAAAGCGATTGAACAGATGGAGAGCCTGACCGAAAAAGGCTTTGATATATTTCCGATTATGAGCGAGAGGGCTTATTCGACAGATACCCGTTTTGGCAAGGCGGCTGAAATTGTCGAGCGAATCGAAACGCTTTGCGGTAGAGAGGTGATTTGCACGGTTGAGGGCGCAGAGCCGATTGGTCCGAAAAAGATGCTTGATGTGCTTTTGGTTGAGCCATGCACGGGCAACACCTTGGCGAAGCTTGCTTCGGGGATCACGGATTCGGCGGTTACGATGGCGTGCAAATCCCATTTGCGCAATAACCGCCCTGTTGTGCTTGCTGTTTCGACCAACGATGCTTTGGGCAATTCCGCCAAGAATATCGGTGCGTTACTCAATTACAAAAACATATATTGCGTGCCGATGAAAATGGATGCGCCGTCTGCAAAGCCGAAATCCGTTGTTGCGGATTTCACCCTGACCGAGGCGGCTGTGACCGCTGCTTTGCAAGGCGAACAGCTTCAAATTTTAATCTAAAAAAACAGCCCCAACATCAGTCGGGGCTGTCGGCATATAATAGAATGTTTTTAATTAAATCGGTTAACTGAGACCGATGATAACGCCGTTTTCGTCAACATCGATTTTTTCTGCGCACGGAACTTTCGGTAAGCCCGGCATTGTCATAATGTCACCCGTGAGCACAACAATGAAGCCTGCACCTGCGGAAACCTTGACGTTTTTAATTGTAACCGTGAAGTTTTCGGGTGCGCCGAGCTTTGTCGGGTCATCGCTGAAGCTGTACTGTGTTTTGGCGATACATACAGGCAGCTTGCCGTAGCCCAAAGCTTCAAGGGCTGCAATTTGCTTTTTTGCGGCAGGCAGAACGCTTATGCCGTCACCGCCGTAAACCTTTTTGACAACAGCTTCGATTTTTTCTTCAATCGAGCAATCAAGCTCATAGCTGAATGTAAAATCGTTCGGCTTTTCGCAAAGGCGGACAACCTCTTTGGCAAGCTCTAAGCCACCCTTGCCGCCGTCAGCCCAAACGGTTGAAAGCACAACGTTAACGCCGAGCTGCTTGCATTTTTCGATTATGAGGTCAATTTCCGCATCGGTATCGGTCGGGAAGCGGTTGACCGCAACAACGCTCGGTAATTTGTAAACATTTTTGATGTTGGAGATGTGGCGCAGGAGGTTCGGGATACCTTTTTCAAGCGCTTCGAGGTTTTCGGTGTTTAAATCCGTTTTCGGAACACCGCCGTGCATTTTGAGCGCACGAATCGTTGCGACCACAACAACTGCCGATGGAGTCAGACCTGCGCAACGGCATTTGATGTCGAGGAATTTTTCAGCACCTAAATCAGCGCCGAAGCCTGCTTCCGTAACAGCATAATCGCCAAGGCGCATTGCAAGCTTGGTTGCCGTAACGCTGTTACAGCCGTGGGCAATGTTGGCAAAAGGACCGCCGTGAACGAGTGCAGGAGTGCCTTCAAGCGTTTGGACAAGGTTTGGTTTAATTGCATCCTTGAGCAGGGCTGTCATTGCGCCTGCGGCTTTAAGCTGACCTGCTGTAACGGGTTCGTCGTTATAAGTGTAACCGACAATGATTTTGGAAAGGCGTTCTTTCAGGTCGGTTATCGAGGTTGCAAGGCAAAGCACCGCCATAATCTCGGAAGCAACGGTAATATCGTAGCCATCCTCACGGGGAACACCGTTGACCTTGCCGCCTAAGCCGTCTGTAACAAAACGGAGCTGACGGTCGTTCATATCAACACAGCGCTTCCAAGTGATGCGTCTGGGGTCGATATTCAGCGAGTTGCCCTGATAAATGTGGTTATCGAGCATTGCGGCAAGCAGATTGTTTGCCGCACCGATTGCGTGAAAATCGCCTGTGAAATGCAGGTTAATATCCTCCATCGGCACAACCTGAGCATAGCCGCCGCCTGCGGCACCGCCCTTTACGCCGAAAACAGGGCCGAGAGAAGGCTCTCGCAGGGCAACAACAACATCCTTGCCGATGAGCTTCATACCGTCTGCAAGACCGATTGTGGTTGTGGTTTTGCCCTCACCTGCAGGTGTTGGCGTGATTGCCGTGACAAGGATCAGCTTGCCTTTTTTGTCGAGGCTTGCAGGCAAAGCGGTGTAATCGATTTTTGCCTTGTATTTCCCGTAGGGTTCAAGGTATTCGTCTGGAATTCCCGCAACCTCGGCAATTTTTGCGATCGGTTGCATTTTTGCGGATTGTGCAATTTCAATATCGGTTTTCATTGTCAATCACTTCCGTTTAAAAATTTGGTGCATAGCAACTATAACATATTTGATATAATTATATCATTATGACGGCAAATGTAAATAGAAAAAGAAAAAATTACCTCAAATGTGTGATTTCGCACAAAAAAGTCAAAAAGCAAAACGCCTTATATATATAAT
>CAYQRS010000124.1:0-4765 GCA_964419825.1 uncultured Eubacteriales bacterium | reverse complement strand
ATTTATTCCTTAATATATGTCTTTACGATTTCCGCAACATAAACACGGTGATAATCGCCTGCGGCATAATTCGAGGCAATGCTTTCATCGAGGAAGCCGTTCGGGTTCATATCCTGATAAGCAAGCTTTTTACAAACGAGGTTGATGTTAGCCTGTTCAACGCACGGAACACCGCTGAGGTTGACGACATTCAAGCCTGTTAAAGCGAATTTATCCTCATCCCTGCCGCTGACCTTGCCGCAGATGCCGAGCTGTTTTTTATACTCACCGCCAAAAAAGCTGAGCGAAAACAGTTCGCTTTTTTCAAGCAAGGTAAAGGTATGGCGCTGAGGACGGATGAAAACAAAAACAACATCCTTGCCCCAAAGCTGACCGATTCCTCCCCAGCTTACGGTCATTGTGTTGACCTGACCATCGGCCGAGGTATTGACGAGCGCCCAATCATCGGCAATCATTTTAACAGCGCTCTCTTTAATATCTCTGATATTTGTTTCCTTGAACAAAATAACCCTCTCCTTAAAGTTTAATACCTTTCAAGATAAGCTGATTATAGCAGGCGATGCTATCAGGATGAACACAGCGATGCGCCGCAACCAACTCATTTATGCTGTAAATTTGGGTGTAGAGCATTGTCTGCTCCAAATCCCTCTCGGCGTATTCACGCACCGTTTCAACATCGTCATAATCCCTGTCGGCAGAGATAAAATCCGCAATATAAAGCACCTTTTCAAGCTCCGACATATTTGCCCTTGCGGTGGTATGATAACGGATTGCGTTGAGAATTTCTGTATCAGTAATATTCAGCTTTTGCTTCAAATATTCTGCACCGCTTATCTGGTGCCAAAGCTTAGGATTAACCGCTTCGAGCTTTGTCAAATCGACATTACCGCCACGAAAAAGCTCAAAATGTTCCTCCTTGTCGGCCTCTTTTGTTATATCGTGAAGCAAGCCTGCAAGGTAAGCCTTCTCTGCATCTGCGCCGTATTTTTTCGCCAATGCGGCGGCACTTTCCGCCACGCAAAGCGAATGATGCAGGCGGTATTCGCTGAGTCTGCTTTTCAGCAATGATTTGTATTCCTCAATCATTTATAAAGCCCCTTATCTTCAATATAAAAGCGCACGGCCTCATCCAGCAAGCCGTCCGTCGGCTTGTTATCCTTTATCAAAGCCCTGATTTCGGTTGAGCTGACTTCAAAGGGTTCAAGCGAGGTCAGACGAAGATTGCTTTCGTTAAAGCATTTTGGAACTCCGCACTGCTTGAGGATTGAATTTTCTTCCTGCCTGTCTGCGGCGCAAAGCGTGCAAAGGCTCAGAATTTCATCATATTTATACCATCTGTCAAAGCTCAAAAGCATATCCGAGCCGACAATCAAAAACAGCTCGTCATCAGGGTACTGCGCCTTAATTTCGTGCAAGGTATCAATCGTGTAGCTTTTGCCGCCCCGTTCAAGCTCCAAGGTGCTGACAACGGCATCCGGGAAATTGAGCAGGCACATATTCACCCTATCCTCACCGCTCGCAAGGCTTTGCGCAGCTTTGTGCGGCGGCTGGAAGGTGGGTATAACAAGAAGCCTGTCGAGCTTGAGTTCGTTAACAAAATGCTCGGCAAGCCGCTTATGCCCGATATGCGGCGGATTAAAAGTTCCGCCGAAAATACCGAGTCTGCTCATCTATTATCATTTCTAGGACGGCGACGGTCAAAATGGGTTTTATAGCCCAATTTGCGTGCCTCCTTTTTTGTTGCGGGGCGTTTTTTCGGTTCTTTGCTTTCGCCGTGCAGTTCGGGCGAATAACGGTAAAGCACCATTACGCCACCGATAACCTGAACGACATCTGCGCCCGTTGCTTCTGCCAAGGCATCAGCCGCCTCACGGGTTGTAATCGGCGATGATTCAAGAAGCACCTTGAGCTTGATAAGCTCTCTTGCTCTGAGTGCATCGTCTGTTTGTTTAATAAGTGCATCCGATAAACCGCCTTTTCCGATTTGGAAAAGAACATCAAGCGTGTTTGCCTGTCCACGGAGTGCTGCTCTTTCTTTACTTGTCAAAATTAAATCAATCCTTTATTCTTCATCAGCCAAAGCCTTTGCAAGCGCTTTCAAAGCGTTACCTCTGTGGCTGATTTTGTCTTTTTCTTCTGCCGTAAGCTCGGCAAAGCTCTTATCCCCGACCATAAACAAGGGGTCATAGCCGAAGCCGCCGTCACCCTTGACCTCATAGCCGATTTTGCCCTCGCACTTGCCCTCAACAAGGATTTCCCTGCCATCGGGATAAGTGCAGCAAACCGTGCATACAAAGCGTGCGGTACGCTCCTCATCGGGTGTATTCTTGAGCTTTTCCAAAAGCAGGGCGTTGTTTTTGGGATCGTTGCCATGCTCGCCTGCAAAGCGTGCGGAATACACGCCGGGCGCACCGTCAAGCGCATCAACCATCAGACCGCTGTCATCGGCGATGCAGGGCATACCGCTTTCTCTGCAACCGCTTTGGCTTTTGAGTCGTGCATTTTCGGCAAAGGTTTCGCCCGTTTCCTCAACATCTGTCAATTCAACGCCTGCCTGCTCTGCCGTGAGAACATTTACGCCGAGCGGCGACAATATGCGAGCCAGCTCATTGCGTTTTTTCATATTGTGAGTTGCGATAATATAATTCATTTTATTTTTCATCCTCTGTTGCGGCATCGAACAAGCCCTCCGCAAAGGCGGCTGGATCGAACGGCTGCAAATCATCCATCTGCTCGCCGACACCGACAAATTTAACCGGAACATTCAAATCGTGCTTGATTGCCAAAACAACGCCGCCCCTTGCCGTTCCGTCAAGCTTGGTGAGAACAATACCCGTGATTTCGGCAACATTTTTAAATTCTCTTGCCTGATTAACTGCGTTCTGACCTGTTGTTGCGTCAAGAACAAGCAGACTTTCACGGTCAGAATAAGGCAGCTCACGGTCGATAACACGGTAAATCTTGGCAAGCTCATCCATAAGGTTCTTCTTGTTATGGAGTCTGCCTGCTGTATCGATAATTATTATATCCGCATTGCGTGCCTTACCTGCATTGATCGTGTCAAAAACAACTGCGGCAGGGTCAGCGCCCTCCTTGTGCTTAACGATTTCAACGCCTGCCCTGTCAGCCCAAACCTGAAGCTGATCGATTGCGGCGGCACGGAAGGTATCGGCTGCGCCGAGGATAACCTTTTTACCCTGCGATTTGTAAAGCGCCGCCATCTTGCCAATCGTTGTGGTTTTGCCAACACCGTTAACGCCGATTACAAGCACGATTGAGGGCATTGTGATCATTTCCATCTGCTCGCCGCCGTCAATAAGCTCGGCAACGATTTGCTTGATTGCCTTGCGAACCTGCTCACCGTTGCGCAAATTCTCTTTGGCAACCTTGGCACGCAAACGGTCAATAATTTCCGCCGTTGTCGTAACGCCGACATCGCCCATAACAAGGGCTTCTTCAAGGTCATCAAACATTTCGTCGGTTATTTCGTTAACGCCGTAAAGGATGTTATCGATTGCGCCCGCCATTGAGAGCCTTGTTTTTTGAAGTCCCTTGTTTATCTTTGAAAAAATACCCATTTAATTATTTCTCCTCTGCTTCATCAACGCTGATTCCAAGGTCAGTAAGCTGAACCTCATCAACGGGTGCAGGACATTCTGTCATAGGCTCTGTTGCGTTTTGAACCTTCGGATAAGCGATAACATCACGGAGGCTGTCACAGCCGAGCATCTGCATAATCAAACGGTCAAGACCGATGCCCATACCGCCGTGAGGAGGTGCGCCGTAACGGAAGGCATCAAGCAAATAGCCAAACTTTTCGTGTGCCTGCTCATCGGTCAGACCGAGCAAAGCAAAAATCTTGCCCTGAAGCTCAGGGTTTGTGATACGGATTGAGCCTGATGAAAGCTCAATGCCGTTAAGAACAAGGTCATAAGCCTTTGCACGAACCTTTGCCTTATCACTTTCAAGGTAGGGTATACATTCATCAAGAGGTGCGGTGAAGGGATGGTGCATTGCAACGAACTGCTGTGTATCCTCATCCCAATCGAAGAACGGGAATTCCGTAATCCAAAGGAAGTTGTATTTATCTTTCGGTATGATATCGAGCTTACGAGCAACCTCACAGCGGAGCAGACCGAGAACATTGAGGACAAGTGAATTCTTGGCATCTGCAACGATGAGAACGACATCGCCCTTTTGCGCATCGGCTTTTTTGAGGATTGCCTGCATCTCGTCCTCGCTCATAAACTTGGCGAAGGATGATGCCATTGAACCGTCTTCATTCAATCTTATCCAAGCAAGGCCCTTTGCGCCGCTGCCCTTAACAAACTCAGTGAGCTTATCGATTTCCTTGCGTGTGAGGGTTGAAACAGCGCCTTTAGCGGTGATACCGCGAACAGAACCGCCGTTTTCGATTGCACTGCTGAATACGCTGAAGCCGCAGGATTTAACATCCTCAGTCAAATCGTAAAGCTCCATTGCAAAGCGAGTGTCGGGCTTATCTGAGCCGTAACGCTCCATAGCGTCCTTATATGTCAAGCGGAGAATCGGAGTTTCGATTTCAACATCAAGCACCTCCTTGAACAGGCGCTTTACATAGCCCTCACCAATTGCGAGAACATCATCCATTTCTACAAACGACATTTCAAGGTCGATCTGGGTGAATTCGGGCTGACGGTCAGCACGCAAATCCTCATCACGGAAGCAACGGGCAATCTGCATATAGCGGTCAAAGCCTGCTACCATTGAAAGCTGCTTATAAAGC
>CAYQRS010000123.1:0-4772 GCA_964419825.1 uncultured Eubacteriales bacterium | reverse complement strand
TTTCATGGTATGACAACGAGAACTCATACACAAGCCAGATGGTTAGAACAATCAAATACTTCGCAGAGCTTGCATAAGCTTACGAAAAGCATTATTAAAGGCGTTACCCAAAAGGGTAACGCCTTTTTTGCTGAATGTTCGTATTAAAGCGGCTTTGTCAGATAAACACGGTCGAATTTTTCTTTAAGCTTTTCCGTGCATTTTTTTGCGCTTTCTTCATCTTCAAAAATACCAAAAACCGTTGGACCGCTACCGCTCATACAGCAGGTCAGGCAGCCGTATTCACGCATGACCGCCTTGATTTCGACTCTTTCGGGTACTTCGATGAATTGCTCGAAAATGTTGCCGGTTTTCTTTATTGCTTCGCTGAAATTGCCGTTTGCCATTGCGTGAAGCATACCCCAACAATCAGGATGGATAATATCCCTGCAGTTGTCAAACGCCTCATAAGCATCCTTTGTCGAAACGCCGATTGGCGGCTTGACAAGCACGATGAAGCAATCGGGGAGCTTCGGCAACGGCGCAAGAACTTGACCGATATCCTGCGCAAGCATCGTTCCGCCCTTGATGCAAAACGGAACATCTGCACCGAGCTTAACGCCGATTTGGCAAAGCTCCTCAACCGAAAAATTCGTTTGGCAAAGCTCATTGAGCCCTTTAAGCACTGCGGCGGCATCGGTGCTTCCGCCTGCCAAGCCTGCGGCAAAGGGGATGCGCTTGGTTAATTTTATGTTACAGCCGCAGCTGAGGCTTGCCGCCTCAAAAAAACGCTGAGCCGCACGGTAGGCAATGTTGCGCCCGTCGCTCGGCAGAGCCTTTTCGCTGCATTGCAGGTTGATTTTGCCGTCACTGCGCAGGCTGATTTCCAAGGTGTCGCAAAGGTCAACCGTTTGCATAATCATAAAAAGGTTGTGGTAGCCGTTCGGCAAACGGCTGATTATATCCAACAAAAGGTTGATTTTTGCGGGAGCCTGTATTTTGATTGTTCCTGCCATTTCTTTACAGCCTTTCTATCGGGAGTGTAATCGGTTCTCTGTGTTGGAAAAAGGTTATGTTTTCAAAGCCTGCTTCCTTGGCAATAGTCAGTCCCTCTTTGATTCCTGCGCCCAAATGCTCAGCAAAATGTGCATCTGAGCCGACGGTTACAAATTCGCCGCCAAGCTCTCTGAAGCGTTTTACATAGTCTGCTGTCGGCATAGTTACACCGATTTTTTGGCGCAGACCGCTTGTGTTGATTTCCAAAGCCTTGCCGTTTTGGGCGAGCGTTTTGAAAATTGTGTCGATTATATCGTCAAAGCGGCTCAAATCGAGCTTAATCGAGTGATCGCCGCTGATGTAGCGCAGGGGATAGGTGAGGTGCGCCAAGGTGTCAAACTTGTTCCATTGCGCCAAAATCAGCTCTTCTTCAAAATATTTTTCAAGCAGGGCGTAGATTTCGTTTTCGGTCATTTCGTCATATTTCAAAAAGTAAAAATCCTCTGTCTTGCGCAGATTATGGATTGAACCGATAACAAAATCGTAAGGAAACCTTTGAAGTGCTTTTTCGGAAAGGGGAATATCGTAAGTGCCTTGACCAAGCTCGATTCCTGCCAAAATCAAAAGCCTGCCCTTGAAAGCGGAGCGAGCCTTGCTGATTTCAAAAAAGCTTTGCATCTGCCGCTCGGCAAGCTGATGCTCCTTGTAAAAATCAACATCGAAATGGTCTGTAAAGGCAATGCCCCTCAAGCCCTTGCGTATTGCATTTTCGCACATAAACATCGCCGAATGGTTGCCGTCAAAGGAATTATCGGTGTGCGTGTGTAAATCCATCATTCTGAAATGTGCCATAAAATTCACCTCTGAAACTAACTCCGTGAGTAAGTATATCATAATTTTTCACAAAATAACAGCATAATTTAATATTTTTTCTTGCAAGTTTCGCAATTTTATTATATTATTATTCTAATAGGCCTAAAAGGATGTGGAATATGAATAACAAGGAATTATACAAAAGCAAGGTCATTGCGGCTCAGGATGTGCTCGGTCTTATCAAAGAGAACGACAGCATTGTTACAACCTACGGCTGCTGTGAGCCGCTTGAAATTGAACGGGTCATTCTCGAAAACTATAAGCAGTTTAAAAATGTAAGAGTTACGAATATGCTTCTAATCAAGGGCACACCTTGGGCAGAGGAAAAATATAAAGGACATTTTCACTATAATTCGTTTTTTGCTTCCGCCTCCAGCCGTGAGGCAATTAACAGCGGATATGCGGATTTTACAACCTGCAATTTCCACGAAATACCACAAACGATCAAAGAGGTTGTTAAGCCGAGGGTGACGATTGTTTCTGTTTGCCCACCCGATGAGGATGGCTTTGTTTCGCTCGGCACGAATTGCGATTATATTGCAACAACGCTTGAATATTGTGAGGTTAAAATTGCGCAGGTCAACAAATTCGTTCCACGCACATACGGCGCAACTCGCAGGCATATAAGTGAATTTGATTACTTTGTTGAGCATGATGAGGAGCTGCCTGAGCTTCCGCCCTCCTCGCCGACTGAGGTCGAGCGTGCAATCGGCAAAAATTGCGCCTCGCTTATCAATGACGGCGATTGTATTCAGCTTGGCATCGGCGGTATTCCGAACGCAATTTGCACGGAGCTGTGCCACAAAAAGAATCTCGGTCTTCATTCCGAGATGGTCAGCGACGGCATAATCGATTTGCTCAACAGCGGCGCTGTCGATAACAGCCGCAAGCAAACCCATATCGGTAAATCGGTTATTTCGTTCGTTTTCGGCACTAAAAAGCTTTTCGATTTTTTGGATAACAACAAGGATATTGAATTTTATCCGATAAGCTATGTCAATCACCCGATGGAGATTGCGAAAAACGATAATATGATTTCGGTCAATTCCTGCATCGAGATCGATTTGCTTGGTCAGGTCGTTTCCGATACGATTGGTAAAGCGCAGTTTTCGGGTGTCGGCGGTCAGGTGGATTTCGTTCGTGGCGCAACAATGAGCCGTGGCGGCAAGTCGATTATGGCAATGCCATCAAGCGCAAAGGGCGGCACGGTCAGCAAAATCGTGCCACTGATTTCCGAGGGCTCTGCGGTAACCACGCCAAGGAACGATGTTAACTATGTCGTGACCGAATACGGCATCGCACAGCTTAAAGGGCTTACCAACAAGGAGCGTGCAAGGGCGCTCATCAAAATTGCTCATCCGAATTTCAGAGAAATGCTCTGCAAGGCATTTGAAGAAAGATATAATGAAAAAGCGTTTTAGAAAGAGGGATAGACTATGAGTAATGTTAAAAACGAGGCTAAAATCAAAAATCCGTTGCTTCAGGCAATCAGGGCACAGCTTGAGCATAGAGCCTTCTGGCTGTATCTGCTCTGCGATGAGGCAGGCAAAAGAGGCTTGGAGTGGGAGGACTTCGGTTCTGCCGCAGTCAGGCGTTGCGGACTTTCACAGGGTCAGGATCTTGTGAAAAAAGGCAACACAGACAGCTTAAAGGGCTTGAAAAAAACTCTTTTCACATTGCCTGCACAGCTTGTCTTTGAGATGAAAATTCTTGAAAGCACCGATGATAAGCTTTCCATCGATTTCCATTATTGTCCTCTTGTTAAGGCTTGGCAGAATGCAGGCTGTACCGATGAGGAGATTGCAAAGCTTTGCGACATCGCAATGTGTGGCGACCACGGAATCGGCGAATGCTACGGCGCAGTTCTCGATTTGCCGAAATGTATCGCAAAGGGCGACGATATTTGCTCGCTCAGATACCACAAATAATTCCGCAAACCAATCGGCTGAAATCAGCTCAACTCCCGACAAATTGCTGTCGGGAGTTTTTTTACTTTTGCTCGGAGGGGATTAAACAAAAAATCCGACCTAATCAAAGGTCGGATTCAACTGCTGTTTATTACGGCTCATAAACCATATAATAATTGTGGATTTTTTCGCTTTCGTAGTATTCGTATTTGATTACCTTGAAGCCCAAATGCTCATAAATTGGAACATTATCGGGGTTTTGTGCTTCAAGACCGAGCTTGTAGCCCTGCGGAACAAGCTCCTCAATGCCTTTTTTGATGAGCTTGCTTGCAATGCCCTTGCCCTGGTGCTTCGGGTCAACAAAGACAGGTGAAATAATGAGCGTGTTTTTTTCAAAAACATTTTCATCCAAATGGCTGTACGCCTTGAGCGTTCTGATGGTTGAGGGCAAATATTTTACAAGGAAAACCCAGTTCGGGCACATCAAAAAGTCAAATGTTGTGTAGCTGTTGTGTGCATCACGCCAAACGCAGATGCCCCGGTTCTCTTCATCAACATAAATCAAATCCTCACGGTTCGATGTGCTCAAACGCTCCATCATAAAGTGGTAAACATATTCTCTGCGCTTTTCCACATCCTTGGTTGCGTAAGCGTGAACAGGGTCGTTAATGTAGCAATCCGCCGCCATTCTCGCCCAATATTTAAGCTCTTTTCTGCTGAATTTTTTAGGCATCTTCGTCACCTCGAAATTTTAATTTTTCTCTCTTTTCGTTCCTTAGTCTATCATAAATCAAAGCGTTTGTAAATCCCATTGCCGACGAATATAAGAAAATCCAACGAATGTTCGCCGCAAGGGACAAACCAATATAATAACAGAAAACGAGCCCGAACCAAAAAGTTCGGACTCGCCTGTTGTGGTCGGCTAAGAACAAACCCGAACTCATTGATTTACCCTTTAAGGAGGAAAAAGATGAAAGTATCTTTAATTCAAGCAACACCTAACCCGATTGAGACCAT
>CAYQRS010000122.1:0-4774 GCA_964419825.1 uncultured Eubacteriales bacterium | reverse complement strand
AGCTCATCCCTGCTAAGAAGCAGAAGAATATTGCCGTTATCGGCGGCGGTATCGGCGGTATGGAAGCCGCAATGGTTCTTGCAAAGCGTGGTCATAAGGTTACTCTTTACGAAAAGAGCGATCGTCTTGGCGGTGTATTCATTGCCGCAGCCGCTCCCTCATACAAGGAGAAGGACCGTGACCTTATCGCTTGGTACAACCGTGAAATCCGCAAGTTTAAGGAAATCACAATCAAGCTCAACACAGAGGTTAAGGATATTGCCGCTCTCGGCGCAGATGAGGTTATCGTTGCAACAGGTGCAACCGCAAACCGTCTGCCTGTTAAGGGCTCGGAAAACGGTATTCAGGCTTGTGAATACCTCCTCGGCGAAAAGACAGTCGGCGACAATGTTGTTGTCATCGGCGGCGGTCTTACAGGCTGTGAAATCGCTTATGACCTCTATCTTCAGGGCAAAAAGCCCACAATCATCGAGATGCAGAACGACCTTATCGTCAGCGATAAGATTTGCCTTGCAAACACAAGCTTCCTGCGTGACTTCTTCAACGCAAACAAGGTTCCCGTTCACCTCGAAACCAAAACAACCGAGATCCGTGCAGACGGCGTTACAGCAGTCGGTAAAGACGGTAAGCCGTTCGACATTCCTGCTGACAGCGTAATCTTCTCCGTCGGCTACAGACCTGCTCCCATTGCCGAAAAAGGCAAGCACATCCACATTGTCGGTGATGCTTCAAAGGTCGGCAACCTCCGCACAGTTATCTGGCAGGCTTGGGATGTTGCAATGAAGCTGTAATCTACAGCATTTAACCAAAACAAAAAGCACTATGGCAAATGCCATAGTGCTTTTTTTGATGTGCGGAATTATTTGATTTTGATTGTAAGAATCTTTTTGCCTGTGATTTCAAAGTCGATGAATCCATCCTCGCCAATGGTGAGCGGTGCGCTGTCAAGCTCTTCGAGGGTGACAAGCTTTGCTTCGGACCAAGCCTTGCCGCTGTAAGCAGGCAGTTCAAATTCAGCCTTTTGTCTTTCAATCGGTGACTGAGTCTTTTCAATCGGAGCTATGCCGCCGTTGACACGGATCGAGTTTTTAACTGTTTTATCCGAGGGGTTGAACAGGCGGATAACCCAGCCCTCGCCGTCTTCACTTCTCTTAACGGCGCTGATGTTAAGACATTCGTCTTTAAGCTCAATGAAGCTGTGGGTGAGAGCGTTTTTGCCGTGAGCGGTGGGTGCGAGCTGACCTGCTGTGAGGTAGAGGTTGAATCTTTCGCTTTCCTGCCAAACCTTGCCCTCTTCCCAATCGCCCTTATGCGGCATAAATGCGTAGCGGAAGGTGTTAACGCCGATGCACTGTGAGCCCTTATCCCAATCGCTGTAGTTCTGCATATCGGAAGTAACACAAATGCGCAGGGGATAAGCACGGATAAGTGAAAGGTAAAGGGTGTTGCACTCATCGTCTGCGGCTTCGTATGCCTTAAGACCTGTGTTGAGCAATGCAGCACCAACCTTGCCGTCAGTCAAATCAACAAAGCTGTTCATCGGATGCTCTGTCATCGGGATTTCGTCATAGAGCGAATAATCGGGCTTTGCAACAGGGCGCTTAAGAACATCGAACTGACCCTGAGCGTAAGAGAATTCAGATTTGATGTTTGTCGGGAAGCCGACCTGAAGATAATGGTCTTCACAGCGGTTGTTGATTGTTGTTTCGATTTCAACAAAGCGTGCGCCCTTGCGCAGGGTAACGACCGAGTCAATGTCAACGGGGAGCTTGTGCTCACTGCGTGATTTTTCGTCTGCGGAGCGTTTTTCGGGCAGCATCCAGCGCAATGAAACCTTGTAAGCGGTTTCATATTCGCCGTCACGCAGGAGCGTGATTTTGGCGTTTTCGCTCAAGGTTGTGAAAATCTCGTTGAATTCGGGGACAAAGTGTTCCCACGGGTTGCCGATTTCAGCGCCATCCTTGAAGAAGTTAAGTCCCTCATAGCTTTTGCCTGTTTCTTTGTCAAGGCAGTTGAATGTGCCGTTCGGGTTGAAGGTGACACGCAGGAATTCGTTTTCCATAACGTGGTTGGTTTTGAGCATTGTTACGGGTGTGTGCGAGCGAACATTGTAAAGAGGACGCATTTTGTAGGTCTTGTAACCCATTGCAGGTACATCCTTAACCTGTGCAGCGATGTAATACTGCTCGGTGTGGAGTACGTTTGCGGTGTCGTTGGGGTTCTGGATGATTTGAGCGTTCTGCTTGTTGGTGGAGATGATTTGGTAACCGATTGCCTCACCGTTTTCGTCAAGAAGCTCAAAGCTGTCAGCCTTCCATTCAGCAGGCAGTTCAACACGCAGGTTGATTGTTTCGCTGCGCTTGAACGGAGCGGGGTTGAACACAACAACAGCGGCATCGTCACGGCTGAAGGATTTGAGGTCAATATCGCCTGCGATATCCATAAATGCACGCTCAAATACGCAGGTTGCAAGCTCTTGCGACTGCTTGTAGCGTGACATAACATCGTCGTAAACAACATCTCTGCCGCATGAACCGATGCTGTCGTGACCGTGGTTCTGAAGCAGGTAGTTATATGAAAGGTCGATGAAATTCTGCGGATAAGGTGCGCCTGTGAATGAAGCGAAGGTTGCCATCGGCTCGGCGTAATTTATCAGGCGGCGCTCTGTGTTGAAGTTCTCCTGCTTGATGTAGGTTCTTGCAGAAAGAATCCAGCCGCAGAGGATGCTGACGCTGCCCTTGGTGTAGGGGTCACGCATTTCTCCACGGAGAACGGGTGAGTTTTCATCGAAGTTGTCGATGATTCCCTGCTCCATTTCTTTGAGCGTGCTGTGGAAAACCTCGGCGTTCGGCAATGCCTCATTGAGATCTTTAATCAGTTCAACCTCACGGGCATCGGGGCAGGAGGAATCGTGACCGATTGACCAGAAGCGGTGCTGAGTTGACCAATCCTTATCCTGCTCTTTGATTGCCTGCTCGGCTCTTGCAGGGATGTTCTCCTTGAAATATTCATAGAACGGATGGGTGTATTGGTAGTCGAGCTTCCAATCACGGTCGATGAGCTTGAATACACCGTTGTTGTCGTTCCAAAGCATATCACGGTTGTTTTCGTTGGATTGGTTGAAATATACAGGTCTTTGAACAACATACCAGATGTTGTAACGGGGTCTTTTTGCAAGGCGTGATGCGTAAATCCTTGTTCCGTCGGGGCTTTCCCAATAGAATTCCGATTTCGGAGCCTTGTATTCGTTAATGCCACGGTAGAACGAGGCGAAGTTGATGCCGAAGCCTGCGTAAATTTGGGGGAGCTGTGAAATCTGTCCCCAACCGAACGGCGAATAGCCTGTTTTGCTGATGCCGCCCATTTCCTTGCCCATTTTGTGACCTAAAAGCAGGTTGCGGACAAGAGATTCGCCGCCGACGGTGAATTCATCGGGCAGGCAGAACCAAGGACCTACTGCAATTCTGCCCTCGGAAATATGCTTTTTGAGGATTTCTTTCTTTTCGGGGTAAACCTCAAGATAATCCTGCAAGGGCATTGTCTGCGAATCGAGGTGGAAATGCTTGTAGGTGGGCACTTTTTCGAGAATGTCAAGCAGCATATCAAGCATATAGCCGAGCATATACTGAGTGCGGCGTGCGGAAAAACGCCATTCTCTGTCCCAGTGGGTGTTGGAAATAAAGTGGCATTGAATCTTATCTTTGTTATCCATTTTCTTCACCTTTATCCTTTAATAATTTTCATAATTTCATCAAAGCTGTTGCAGAAATGGTTGCAAACTGCCTTTGTGCCGCTGCTTTCGATGTTGCCGCCTGCGATGCCGATCGTTGTGTAGCCTGCAAGACGGACTGAGCAAGCGCCTGCGCCGCTGTCCTCGATGCCGACGACCTTACTGCGGTCTGCAAAGGCTTCGCCGAGACCGACGATTGAGGTTTCGCTGTACAGCCACGGATGGGGCTTGGGTGAAAGCTCGCCGAGTGTGCCTACACTGCCCTTGCGCAGGGGGAAGCCTGCGGAAATCGAAGCATCGTAAAACTCGGTCGGGTCGCCCATACCGAGGGTGCGGAATGCGGAAAGAATTTCGGGCCATGCCTTTTCGTAAAGACCTGAGGTGACAAGACCGATTTTTTTGCCCATGCTTTTCAGCTCAAGCAGGAAGTCCTTAACGCCCTCAGTCGGGGTGAATGCGCCCTCCTTGCCTCTGCCTGCCATGATTTCTTCCATTTCACGGTGGGTGTGCTCAAAATAGAAATCACGGGCTTTTTCAAGCGATTCACCGGGGCAGTATTTATCAATGCAGTATTGGAGATGCTCTGAAACACTGTGACCTGAAACAAAGGGCAAATCGGCTTCCTCAAGCTCGAATTTCGGGTTGCCGAGCAGGCTTGCGGTGCTCATTTGGATAATCCAAATCCAAAAATCCTCGCTGCGTACTGTTGTGCCGTCCAAATCCATAAGCACGGCATTGATTGGATATTCTGTCTTTGTGGGGTAAACGGGATAATAAACGGGGTAAGCGATTGCGGATTTAACACAGGCGAGGCTGTGAGAGCCGAAGCTGATGAATTCAACCTTTTTGTCGCCTGTTGCAACGATACACTCAACGCCGTTTTTGCCAACGGAGAAACGACCGTCTTCGGTCTGCTCAAGCAGATGGAAGCCGCTGTCTGCACCGATTTCCCCAAGGTCGGGGATATAAACCTTTTTGTCAAGAAGCATTTGAAACATTCCTTTCTTTGGGATATAATCGTTCATATTTTACCATATATAATTC
>CAYQRS010000121.1:0-4786 GCA_964419825.1 uncultured Eubacteriales bacterium | reverse complement strand
AGATACCCCCGATTTCGATGACTTCTTCGAGAACCTTTTTGAAAATTCGCTTCACATCGACTTCTTCAAATTATTTGAAGCAATCAAAAGCTTCTTTGCAAAGCTTTTCGGATAACAACAAAAATCGGTAATTAAGGGAGAATTAAAATGAAAAAGAAAAACCTTGTTTTAACGGCAGTTGCCGTATCAATCGCTTCACTCGCATTGCTTGCAGGCTGTAACGCTGATAAGCCCACCTCAGCCGAAGCCACAACCGAGCCGCAAACTCAGCTCGCCGCCGCAGAAAGCGTTGCAGAGCTTTCAGGCATCACACCCGATTCGGCAATCGACATTGCCCTCAAGGATGCGGGCGTTGAGAGAGATAAGGCTGTTTTCGCTGGCTCACCTCTGCTTGATGAGGATGACGACAAGGCTCATTATGACATCTTATTCCAAAGCGGCGAAATTGAATACGATTACGAGATTGCACTCGACAGCGGTGAAATTCTGAGCGCCGAAAAGGAAAAGGCAGAAACGGAAAAGGCTGAGCCAAAGACTGAAAAAAGCACCCAAGCCAAGGCTGAGAGTTCAACCGCCAAGAAGCAGAACAGCGGCTACATCAGCGTTGACGAGGCAAAGGAAAAGGCACTTGCCGCCGCAGGCGTAAAAGCAAAGGATGCCGTGTTCACAAAAGCTTACTACGATGCAGATGATTCACTCGCACATTTCGACATCGAGTTTGTCACAAGCGGCAAAAAATACGAATACGAAATCAAGGCTGCTGACGGCTCTGTTATCGAGTACGAGATTAAGGCTGCCGACGGTTCTGTTATCGAGTATGAGATTGAAAAAGCAACCGACAAGAACTACATCACGGAGGCAAAAGCAAAATCTGTTGCCCTCGCCCATGCAGGGCTTAAGGAATCACAGGTCACCGCACTTAAAGCGGAGCTGGAGCTTGATGATGTGATTGTCAATTACGAGGTTGAATTTGTAAGCGGCAAATATGAATACGATTACAAAATCAACGCCAAGACAGGCAAAATCATTACAAACAGCAAGGAAATAAACGATTAAGAAGCAATAAAAAACGCAGAGAAATCCGATTATTTCGGGTTTCTCTCTTTTTATAAGCAGGATAAGTTGACGAACAGAGCAATATAATGTAAAATAAGGGCAACAAAACAAATTATAAAAGGGTGTTTTTATGACTAAAACTTTACCAAAAAGCAAAATGATACGCTACTGCCTTTCAGACATTGCAAAGGGTCTGTTCAACGGCATGATTGGCAACTATTTGCTCTACTTTTTCCAGCCGACTGTTAAAAGCGGCTTGCCCTCCTTATTGCCGCAGAACAAGCTTCTCGGCTTCATCACGATTATGGCTCTGCTCACAGGCTTGAGCAAGGTCGTTGACGCAGTTACAGACCCGTGGGTTGCCAACCTTTCGGACAGGTGCACTCACAAAGACGGTCGCAGGATGCCGTTCCTGAAATATTCCGCCGTTCCCTATGCGGTTTCGGTCTTGATGATTTTTATGGCTCCGTTTGCAGAAGGCTCTGTTGCGAACGCCGTTTGGGTAGGCTTCTTCCTGATTGTTTATTACACCGCTTACACATTTTTCTTCATCCCTCGCAACGCTCTCATTCCCGAGGTTATCCCCGATGCAAAGGACAGAGTTTCTTATTACAGCATCAGCACCGCATTCTTTATGGGTTCAAGCTCCTTTATGTATGCGGCAACGCTTTTTGTTGACCTGATCAAAAAGCTCGGCTTCAATGCGCTGTGGTCTTGGAGAATTGTTTTCACAGTTTTTGCGGCAATCGGTCTTGTTTGCGTTCTGCTCGGTGCAACCGCATTCAAGGAAAAGGATTATGTTGAGGGCAACATAAAGCCCAAGCAATCCCTGCTCATTTCCGCAAAGAGCATTTTCAAAAACAAAACATTCGTCAAATTCTTCGCAGGCGACCTTTTCAGCTATATCTCAATGGCATTTTTCCAAACAGCAATGCTTTACTACATCACAATGCTGCTCAATGTACCCGAATCGCAATCATTCCTTGTAATGCTTGCGGCAATCGTTGTTGCGCTTTGTATGTTCCCGATGATTGTAAAATTCAGCAAAAAATACGGTAAGAAATCAATGCTTGTTATCGCAAGCGTAATTTTCACGGTTGTGTTTGCGTTCATCTTCTTTGGAGATAAGCTTGCGGCAATGGTTGCCGGCTATGAGCTTTTGCTTGGACTGTTTATGGGTCTTGTTGTTGCGTTCCCGTTTGCCGCAATCAACATTCTGCCTCAATCCGTTATGTCCGATATTATCCAAAAGGACAGCATTGAAAACGGCGTTAACCGTGAGGGCTTTTTCTCCGCAACCAAAACCTTCATTGAAAAAATCGCTTATTCGCTGGCAATGGTCGTTGTTTCGAGCGTGCTTGCAATCGGCGCACCGAAGGGTGAATCCGTCGGTATGCTCGGCGTTAAGCTGACGGGTGTATTTGCAGGAATATTCAGCCTTGTTTCGTTGCTTTTCTTTATGGCTTACAACGAAAAGAGCGTCACCGATTTCATTGAAAAGCACAGAAAGGATAATGACGAGCAATGAAAAAGCCACTTTTAAAATCGGAATCGGAGCGTAGCCGAGTTTCTGAGGAAAAGTTGAACGAATACATCGGCAAGCTGAGCCGTATGGTCAACTGCAAAACAGTTTGGACTGCCGAAAACACTAACGCCGACGAATACCGCAAATTTTACGAAGCTATTGACGAGATGTTCCCGAACATTAAAGCAAAGGCAAAAAAGCTGACCTTCGGCGGCGGATGCTTTGTTTATGTTATAGAGGGCAAAAACGCCAAGAAGAACATTATGCTTATGTCGCACCACGATGTTGTTGACGGTGATGATGAATGGCAAACGGAGCCGTTCAACGCAACTCAAAAAGACGGCTACCTCTACGGCAGAGGAACTATTGACACCAAAACTCCCCTCTTTGCCGAGCTTCAGGCTTGCGAGGAGCTGCTTGCCGAGGACTATGATTTTGAGGGACTCAACCTTTATATCGGCTCATCGAATAACGAAGAGGTCTGCGGCGACGGTATGGTGCTTGCAACCGAATATTTCAAGGAAAACGGCATCCGCTTTGACACCGTGCTTGATGAGGGCGGCGCAATCACTCAGGGACAAATTCCGGGCGTTCAGTTCAAAAGTGCCGTTGTTGCTGTACACGAAAAGAGCAGACATCTTTACCGCTGTAAGGCAGTTATCGATACAAAGGGGCACGGCGGCTTCGGTGCGGCGCGTGACAGCGCAGTTGAAAGGCTGAGCCGCTTCATTACCGAAGTCAGCGACAAGAGCGGCAAAATTTACAAGGGCAGGTTTTATCCTGAGGTTCGTGCAACATTTGAGAAGCACGTGCCTTATATGCCCTTTCCGCTCGGCTTCCTTTTCAAAAACATCAGCCTTTTCTCGCCATTGATTAAAAAGGTAATGATGAGCATCCCTGCGGCGAGCGCAATGCTTTCAACAGGTCTTAGCTTCACCACGCTGAAGGCAGGCAGTGAAGCCGATCCGCAGATTCGTGCAAAATCGGCTGAAACAACAATGTTTTTGCGCTGTGTCCGTGAGGATGATTTGTACGCAGGGCTTGAGAAAATCAAAAAAATCGCCAAGAAATACGGCGTTGAGATTGAGGAACTCGAAAGAGATTATTGCCAACCTACTGATTTCAACGGCAACTCCTACCGTGTTGTTGAAGCGTTGCTTCACAAGAATTTCCCCGATGTTGTTGTTGCGCCGTTCCTGCTGACGGCGGGCACAGATGCAAGGCGTTTCACCGATGTTGCGGATAACATCCTGCGCTTTGCACCGATTGACCTGAACAAAAAGCAGTTTGCCACAATTCACGCCGCAAATGAACATATCGGAATTCAGAATGTCGGCGAATGTGTACTTTTCTATAAAGACTTCATCAAAGCAATCTAAGTGAATAAGCAGCAAAACAGCGGTAACACCAAAGCGATGTTACCGCTGTTTATTTTTAATCAGCAATTATAGAAAAAGTTGTATATTCGGATTCATTTTTTCCGTCTTTGCTCATTTCGATTTTTTCGCCTGATACCAAGCTGAAATGCTCCACGGCGGCATTCTCACAAGCAGCAATTTGTTCGTCAATGTATCTCTCGCTGTGGATTGCTTTGTCTTGGAGATACCACGGGAATTTCGCCTCAATATCCTTCACATACTCTGTACCCATACCGGGTGTCCAGTATTCAGCAAGCTCATAATGACCGTGTGAACCGCTTTGCCTTACAGTAATAACAGTCGGCGAATAAGATGCTGTTTCGCTGATAATTTTGTTATCCTCGCAGGAATATTCCTCATAAAGCGCCAGCAAATAAACAGTCGTTTCGTTTCGAGCTTTTTTAACCTTCAGCACCTTGTGGTTAACGGCAACAAAATGCTCATCGGTTTCAAACGAGGCGTTATTTTCAGCAATCTGACCGTCAACAAAGAGCGAAAGCTCATCGTCGAGCGTTGTCCTCGGAACAGTCAGGAAGCAAACGGCCGCAACAACGCTTACGGCAACGGCGAGAATAACGAGCCAAAACGCAGGCTTCTTATAGCTTATCACTTTTTTCACCCTTTCTTTTACGCCGACCTCGCCGAAAGCCAAGGGGCAGACGGTAGCCGTGCGGCGGTTAACACATGAATTGAGCAATGCCTGAGAATAATCAGCCCTTTGTTCAACATTCAAAGCCTTAATAACCTTTTCATCGCAGGCAAGCTCAATATCCTTGCAGAGCATTGC
>CAYQRS010000120.1:0-4824 GCA_964419825.1 uncultured Eubacteriales bacterium | reverse complement strand
TGCTAAGGTTGTCGATTGTAAGCCCGTCAAAAAGGCAAAGAAGCTGCTTGAATTAACTCTTGATGACGGAACAGGCACACCTCGCACCGTCGCAAGCGGAATTGCCCTTTACTATAAGCCGGAGGAGCTTATCGGTCATAATGTAATTGTTGTTGCCAACCTCAAGCCTGCAAAGCTTTGCGGCGTTGAAAGCCGTGGTATGATTCTTGCAGGCGGCGAGGATGATGTTAAGGTCGTCTTTGTTGATGAGCTTGAAATCGGCACAAAGGTAAGATAATTATGTACACAGGTATTTTTGATACTCACGCCCATTATGATGATGAAGCGTTTGACGGTGAGCGTGATGAGCTAATTAGTGAAATGCTCACCTATTCCGTCAGCGGAATAATCAACTGCGGCTGTACTGTTAACAGCAGCTTGACCTCACAGGCGCTTGCCGAAAAATTCGGCGGTGTTTATTTTGCCGCAGGAATTCATCCACAGAATGCGGCGGAAGAGAACGGCGATTGGCTCAAAAAAGTCGAGGAAATCGCCGCACACGAAAAATGCGTTGCAATCGGTGAAATCGGTCTTGATTATCATTATGATTACACTCCGAAGGAAATGCAAAAGCAGTTTTTCGAGCAACAGCTTCAGCTTGCCAATCGGCTTGATTTGCCAGTAATTGTTCACGATAGAGAGGCTCACGCCGATTGCCTTGATTTGATACTCGAATATAAGCCAAAGGGCGTTATGCACTGCTTTTCGGGTAGCGTTGAAAGCGCCGAACAGCTTATTGAAATCGGTTTTTATATCGGTATCGGTGGCAGTGTAACCTTCAAAAATGCAAAAAAGCCTGCCGAGGTTGCGGCGGCAATTCCGTTGGAACGCCTTTTGCTCGAAACGGATGCGCCTTATATGACACCAGTTCCGCATCGCGGCAAGCGCAATAATTCGTTTTTGATCAGCCATACTGCCGAAAAAATCGCAGAGCTTCGCAGTACGGATGCTCAGTCTGTTATCAACGCCGCAAGAGAAAATGCTTGCAGGCTTTTCACCAAAATACGCTGAATATTTAAGCGGTGCGCTTCTTACTAAGCGTGCCGCTTTGCTTTTGCAGAAAAATAAGCGAAGACAGCTTTGTGTGCCGTCTTCGCTTTTGCTTTTTTATGCCGATTGGCTTGAGGATTCAAACTGGCTGTTATAAAGGTTGGCGTAAAATCCGCCAAGCTCCATAAGCTCGTCATGAGTGCCTTGCTCAACAATGTCGCCGTCATTCATGCAAAGAATAAGGTCGGCGTTTTTGATTGTTGAAAGGCGGTGAGCAATGATGAAGCTTGTTCTGCCTTTCATCAGGTTATCCATTGCCTTTTGTATGAGAATTTCGGTTCTTGTGTCAACTGAGCTTGTGGCTTCGTCAAGAATGAGGATTTTCGGGTCAGCAAGAATTGCTCTTGCAATGGTCAAAAGCTGTTTTTGTCCCTGAGAGATGTTGGTTGTTTCTTCGTTCATTTCCATGTGATAGCTGTCGGGCAGGGTGCGAACAAAGTGGTCAACCTGCGCCGTTTTTGCGGCCTTGATAACCTCCTCGTCTGTTGCATCGAGCTTGCCGTAGCGGATATTGTCCATAATAGTGCCGCTGTAAAGCCAAGTGTCCTGCAAAACCATGCCGAGAACCGCTCTCAAATCGTGCCTGTCGAAATCCGTAATATCGTGACCGTCAAGCAGGATTCTGCCGCTTTTGAGCTCGTGGAAACGCATTAACAGCTTAACCATCGTGGTTTTGCCTGCGCCTGTCGGACCGACAATCGCAATCTTTTGTCCGCTCTTGACCTCGGCGGAGAAATCCTTAATAACAATTTTGTCGCTGTCCTCATATCCGAATTTAACATGGTCAAAGGTTACGTTGCCCTGAATGTTACATTCGCTGATGGTGAGCTTTGCTTTGCTGTCATCTTCCTCGGCTTCATCGAGGAATTCAAAAACACGCTCTGCGGCGGCAGTCATTCTCTGAAGCTGTGCCGACATATTGGCAATTTGGTTGATTGGCTGATTGAAGGAACGGACATATTGAATGAATGCCTGAATATCGCCGATTGTGAGAACTCGTCTTGCGGCAAGTGTTGCGCCGACGATGCAAACAACAACGTAGCCGAGGTTGCCGATGAAGCCCATGAGCGGATGCATAAGTCCTGAAAGGAATTCAGCCTTTCTTGCGTTTGTCGCAAGTGCTTCGTTAAGCTCCTCAAATTCCTCCATTGATTTTTTCTCGCCGTTGAAGGCTTTAAGCACAACGTGACCGCCATACATTTCTTCAATATGACCGTTCACCGCACCGAGGTTTTTCTGTTGCTTGCGGAAGTAGGGTTGTGAAAGCTTAACAACGATTCTGACGATCACCAATGAAAACGGAACGGTTATAACAACAACAGCGGTCATAATCGGATTGAGGTAGAGCATAATCACTAAAATGCTTAACAGAGTTGTAACTGCACTTGCAATCTGTGTTATCGTCTGCGTGAGGGATTGTTCAAGCGTGTCAACATCGTTCGTGATGCGTGAGAGAATATCGCCCTGACTCTGCTTGTGAAAATAGCCCAAACCGATTTTGTTGATTTTTTGCATAATCGTGTTGCGCATATTGTAGCTCATTTTGCTTGTGACATTCGCCATAATAAAGGATTGACCGTAAAGGATAACGGAGCTTGTGAGGTAGAGAATAATAAGCAAAATAATCGTTTTTGCAATAGCGACGAAATCAATTGTGCCTGTTCCTGCAATGATCCTTTCAAAGCCGAATTGAACCTCGTTGGTTGCGTTCCTGAGTATTGCAGGGCCGAGAACGCTGAGAATTGCGGAAATAGCCGACATTATCGCAATCAAAATCAGCTTGCCCTTGAACGGAGCGATGTAGGTGAGGAGCTTTCGACTTGTGCCTTTAAAGTCTTTCGGCTTTTCATGCGGCATGCCGTGCTTTGAGCCGCCACGCTGAGGTCCGTGATGTCTTTTGGCCTTTTCGCTCATTCCAACTCCTCCTTTGCCAACTGTGATTCTGCGATTTCCCTGTATTCCGTGCAGCTTTTGAGCAGTTCCTTGTGCGTGCCGATTCCGACAACCTTGCCTTCGTCAAGCACAATGATTTGCTCTGCGTTCATAATCGTGCTAACTCGCTGTGCAACAATAAGCACCGTTGCACCTGCCGTGTAGGTTTTAAGTGCCTTTCTCAAAGCGGCATCTGTTTTCAAATCGAGTGCGGAAAAGCTGTCATCAAAAATATAAACAGGGCTCTTTTTAACAAGCGCTCTTGCGATTGCAAGGCGTTGACGTTGACCGCCGCTGACATTTGTGCCGCCCTGCGAAATTTCGGATTTAATTCCGTTGTCCATCTTGCTTACGAAGTCTGCCTGCGCCGTTTCAAGGGCTGCCTGCATTTCCTCCTCGGTTGCATCCTCTTTGCCTGTTTTGAGGTTGCTTTCAACCGTGCCGCTGAAAAGGATTCCCTTTTGCGGAATGTAGCCGATGTTTTCACGCAGACTTTCGAGCTTAACCTCTCTGATGTCCTTTCCGTCATAGGTGATACTGCCTTGAGTAACATCGTAAAAGCGAGGAATAAGGTTAATTAGCGTGGATTTGCCGCTGCCTGTTGAACCGATGAAAGCGGTTGTCTGATTGGGCTTGGCGGTGAATGTAACGTCGGTAATAACATCGTCATCAGCGTTCGGATAGCGGAATGAAACGTGATTGAATTTAATTTCGCCCTTCGGGTTAACCAAATCGGTTGAAGCTTCGCTGTCCGTAATATCGGGCTGAGTGTCAAGAATTTCACCGATTCTGTTTGCTGAAACGAGCGCACGGGGGAGCGTGATGAAAAGTGCTGCAACAAAGAGGAAGGACATAATGACGTGCATTGCATACTGAATGTAAGCCATCATATCGCCAACATTGAATCCGCCCTCAAGCATACCCGTTTTCAAAACCTGATGTGAACCGAACCAAACAACCGCAAGGGTTGTGAAGTTCATAATGATTGTCATAATCGGCTGAAGCAAGGACATCATTCTGTTGAGGAAAAGGTTGGTTCTTCTGAGATTATCGTTAGCCTGATCGAATCTTTCTTCTTCGTGCTTTTCGTTGCTGAAGGCTCTGATGACCATAATACCGCTCAGGTTTTCACGGCTGACAAGGTTGAGCTTGTCGATAAGCCTTTGGAGTATCTTGAATTTCGGCATAACAATGTTGAGCGAGAGCATAACAATGCCGAGCAAGCAGATAACTGCAATTGCCAAAATCCAGCTCATCGAAACGCTCTTTTTGATTGCCATAACAACACTGCCTACGCCCATGATCGGTGCAAAAAAGACCATTCTTACGCCTGCTGCGAGCATATTTTGGAGCTGCTGAACATCGTTCGTTGTGCGTGTGATGAGTGAAGCGGTTGAGAATTTGTCAAATTCTGCATTTGAAAATTCAGAAACCCTCTTAAACACATCGTGGCGCATATTTTTGCCGATTTTCGATGCCATTTTTGTTGAGAAAAAGTTGACGGTGATTGCCGCAAAAACGCATAGCAGAGCAACGCCAAGCATCTGCGCACCCTTTTCAAAAATGAATTGCATTTGACCTTCTTTGCCGTTGAGCTGAATGATGCCCTCGTTAACAAGCGTGCTCATAAGGTTCGGCAGCCAAAGCTCGGTGAGCGCTTGAACGGCAAGGAAAACAATGCTGATTGCGGCATAATACCAAACGCTTTTCAGGTAATGAGCCATTGTTTTCATTTTATTCATCCTTTCTTTTGTTCAAATTGGGATTTTAATTGTAATAAAAATTTAACACATAAAATATTAT
>CAYQRS010000119.1:0-4867 GCA_964419825.1 uncultured Eubacteriales bacterium | reverse complement strand
AGAGTGAGGACTTTAAAAGCACGACGACGCAAGTTAATTGCTGACATTTTCGCTATCATAATCCTGCTCCTTTAAATATTTATTCATTGAAACGATACTGCCAACAGCACCAGTAATCACGCCGACGGCAACAAATGCGCCGAGCATAACAAAAACATAATCCGTAAATGGAACAGGCTTTGTTGAGAAGATGCTGAGCATATCGTTAACGGCTCTGACCGCAAGCTGATAAATGCCGCAGACAATGCCAAGCGAAACAACGCCCGAAATAATACCGAGGACAATGCCCTCAACGATGAACGGCCAGCGAATGAACCACTTGGTTGCGCCGACAGATTTCATAATCGTAATCTCAAGGCGGCGGTTATACATTGTTACACGAACCGTATTGGAAATAATGAACAGTGAAACCACAAGTAGCATCAAAATAACAACGACGCTGATATAGCCGACTGTTGTACGCAAATTTGTGAGCTGCCTTGCAAAATCACGGTTTTGACGGATCTGCAAAACATTATCAAGCTCCGAAAGCTCATCAACGGTTTGATCGTAAAGCTCAACATCGACAAGCGTTACCTCATAGGCATCGGGCAAAAGGTCGGACTCCATGCCCTCAAAAAGCACGGCGGCAGTACCGATCGACTCCATAACCTCCGGAAAGGCATCTTCCTTAGCCTGAAAAGCCTTGCTCTTAACATTATCGATTGCATCAATGGCGTTACCCATTGCCTCGATTTCTTCATCCGTTGCATTATCCTCGATAAAGACCATAATCACATTCTGCTGTGAAATATCGCCGAGGATTTTATCGACATTGATGAAAAGCATTGCAACAACGCCAATCATAACAAGGCAGGACATAAGGACAGCAACCGATGCCAAAGACATCAGCTTGTTTGAACGGATATTGCGGAAGCCCTCCTTGGTGAGGTAGCCGAGGCTGGCAGAACCGTTGTTTTCAACTTTATTGCTCATTGCCGTCACCTCCGCTTTGCTTTTTGTCATTATCCGAATTATAGTTGCGGATAAATTCATCTGCCTCTCGCCTTGCTCTGCGCTCGGAAAGGCTTAAGTCAGGAGGAAGAATTGCGCTTTCCGCAGTAACGGCAACGCGTGAAATATCATCGGATTTAATCTGACCCTTTTGAATCGTTATAACTCGTCTGCCATAGCGGCGAACAAGCTCCTCCGAGTGGGTGACCATAATAACAGTTGTGCCTGTTGCGTTGATTTTTGCAAGCATTTCAACAATTTCATAGCTGCGCTTGGTGTCAACATTGCCCGTAGGCTCATCGGCAATGATTATATCCGCATTGTTGACGATTGCACGAGCCAGTGCAACACGCTGCTGCTCACCGCCAGAAAGCTGGTTGGGCAACGATTTTGCCTTTTCCGCCAAGCCGACAAGGCTGAGGACATAGGGCACACGCTTGCTGATTTTTTTCTCTTTTGCACCGATTACTCTCATTGCAAAAGCAACATTATCGTAAACGGTCATATTCGGAATCAGGCGGAAATCCTGAAACACAATGCCAAGGTGTCGTCTGAAATAAGGAATATCCCTTTTCTTCATTGTGTTGAGGACACGGTTTTTGATGATAACAGTGCCTTCAGTGGCAACTTCCTCACGCATCATAATTTTAAGCAATGTGCTTTTACCTGCGCCTGAGTCGCCGACAATGAACACAAACTCGCCCTGATCGATTTTCATATTTACATTATCAAGAGCTTTTGTGCCATTGCTGTAGCTTTTTGAAACATTCTTGAATTCAATCAAAACTTTTCTCCTATCCTGCTGAATTGCCGCTTTTCAGCTTAAATCAGTACTTAACGGGGTTAGCGTCAAGGTACTTTTTAACCATTAGGGCAACTTTGAAAACGATAGCATCATCAAACTCACGCAGGTCAAGACCTGTGAGCTTATTGATCTTTTCAAGACGGTAAACTAAAGTATTTCTGTGAACGAAAAGCTTACGTGATGTTTCGGAAACATTGAGGTTGTTCTCAAAGAACTTTTGAATTGTGAACAAGGTTTCCTGATCGAGGCTGTCGATTGAGCCACGCTTGAAGACCTCACGCAGGAACATTTCGCAAAGGGTTGTGGGGAGCTGATAGATAAGGCGAGCAATGCCGAGATTATCGTAGCTGACGATCTCCTTCTCCGTATCGAAAACCTTGCCGACTTCAAGCGCAACCTGTGCTTCCTTGAAGGAACGTGCAAGATCCTTAATGCCCTCAACAACCGTACCGATACCGATGATGCAATGGATGAATGCCTCGCTGCCCAAGGAATCAGCTATTGAGCGAGCAAGCTTCTCAAGATCACGGGTTTCGATGTTTGAGCGAACCTCTTTGACAAGCGCAATATCGGTTTCGCTGATATTGATGACGAAATCCTTTGTTTTATCGGGGAAAAGATTTTGAATAATATCGTAAATCGAAATGTCGTTATGCTCAGGAATACGGATAAGCAAAACAACACGGGTTGCATCCGCTGTGAAGCGCAGCTCTCTTGCTTTGAGATAAATATCGCCAGGCAGAATATTATCTAAAACAACATTTTTGATAAAGTTGCCACGGTCATATTTTTCGTCGTAAAGCTGTTTAACGCTTGTGAGAGTTACGGCAACAACTTCCGCATATTTTTTTGAAAGCTCATCGTCGCCATCGACAAAGACAGCATACTCCGGGTGAAGAACCGAACCGAACGGACGATATGTTTGACCTTCCATACAGAAGGTTTCGCCCTTGGTTAAGTGCTCCTCAATAGAAAAAGTGCATACCTCACCTATTCTGCCGAGTTCGCTGCAGGAAACGATTGTTCCCGTTTCGTCTATGACACCTATTGTTCTGTCGATTGCTTCACGCATTTGGTGAATTATACCTTGATAAAGTCTGTTTGACATCCGGATTTTACCTCCATAACGATGGTTTGGACAAACTGCCCATAATGACAATGTACATTTTACACAATTTTTTTGCTTTTTGCAAGTGTTTTTGACGAACTTTTTTAACTCTTTTTACAAACGAACCAAATTTTGGTGTTTTCTTTTGTGTCATTTCACAATGATTTGCAATTTTATGCTTTAACAGTCTCGCCGTTTTTCGCCCTAAATCGGGGCAATTTTGCACAAATTGAATTTCGGCTTGCGGCGAAAAGTTTTTGTGGTTGACTTTGACGGATTTTATTGGTATTATTTAAGGGTACTAAACATCGCTGTGAAAACGGCGCAAAACACAGGAGGTATAGTTAATGAAAAAAACAGCTTCAAAAGCTCTTGCTCTTTTGCTCACCGCAATCATTGCATTCTCATCATTTGCGGTTCTTGCAAATGCGGCAAACGGCACAGACCTGATTAATGAAAACAGAGCAGAACGCTTCCAGGTTGCAGGCGGCGCAACCGCAGACACAGCAACAAAGGTTGCCCTCGGCGAAAGCGTTTTCAGCCAGCTTAACGCAGAAGACAGCGTTTCTTACTACAAGGTTCTCGCACCCGATAACAAAGGTATTACTTTCAGCTTTAAGTCCGATAAGGTTACCGATGTTACAATCACAAACGGCGACTCGGTTAAAAAATCAATCGTCGGCAAAACCTCTTTCACAGAGGAGTTCACAGCAGCAGGCTTCTACACAATCGCTGTTAAAAACTTCGATTCACTCAAGGTTGAAAGCCCTGTTAACGCAACTGCTGAAGACGGCGACAACTTCAAATTCACCGTTAAAGCAAGCAAAGGCTCAGGTAACTATTCTTACCAGTGGCAGGTTGCAGGCGAAAACACATGGCAGGACATTGACGGTGCAACAGCAGCTACATATTCCGCAACAGCTTCCATGGCTCTTAACAGCAAGCAGTACCGCTGTGTTGTTACAGACGGCGTAAGCGAAGCAGTTTACTCAACACCCGCTACACTCACTGTTACAAAGAAGTTTGAAGTAACTCTTTCAACAGGCAAGGCTAACAACACCTTTGAAGAGGGCGATGAGCTTGTTATCAATGCTGAAGCACTTAACGCTCCCGCAGCTTGCACCTATACTTGGGAAAGCTCATTCAACGGCGGTCAAACTTGGAACACAATCTATGAAGATTCCGCTATCAATACATCCTACAAATTGCCCGGCACTCTTGCTCTTAGCAGCAACGGTGCAATGTTCAAATGCACTGTTAAATCAGGCAGCAAGACTGTTACAAAAACAGTCACAATCACAGTAGTTGGCAAGACATCAAGCGATGACGCTACTCTTGCTGCAATGGACACAAGCGGCTACACTGCAAACACCTTTGTTCTCCAAACAAAGTCATCCTCAATGAACACAGCCGCTGCTATCACCCTCAGCGACACTTCACTCAAGCTTGTCAGCGGCGACGAGAAGGTTCTCAAGGTTTCAGACATCTTCAATGATGACCTCCATGTTTTCTGGAGAATTAAAGACGACACCCATGCAAACCTTACAGAAAACTCAATCCTCAAGATTGACCAGGACGGCAAAATAACAATCAAGAACCGCACAAGCAACATTTTCGATGTTGACAAGGAAGTTACAGTTCAGGCTGTTTTCTATTTCAATAACGTTGCTTATTTCAAATCCTGCACAATCACAGCTCAGCCCGAAAACATCTTCTTCGAGCCGAAGAGCTACGCAACAACCGCAGGTAAAAACATCACCCTCGGCATCGGCGCTTCAAGAACAGTTGCCGCAACAACAAATATGTCAGGCGCTTCAATCAAATGGACTTCATCAGCTCCCGATGTTGTTTCGGTCACAAACGGCAAAATGACTGCTGTTTCAGTCGGCACGGCAATCATCACAGCTAATGTTATTGATGCCAGCGGCAAGCCCACAAACACAAGACGCACAATTACCGTT
>CAYQRS010000118.1:0-4890 GCA_964419825.1 uncultured Eubacteriales bacterium | reverse complement strand
GTCTTACAAGGATGTTACCTGCAAGAACAAACTGACCGTCTGCACGCTTTGCGCCAAGGCGCTTTGACTCTGAGTCACGGCCGTTACGGGTTGAACCCATACCTTTTTTGTGAGCGAAAAGCTGAATGTTTATTTTAAGCATTAGTGTTACCTCCATAAATTACTTTGATGCCGGAAGGATAATCCTTCGCAAGCGACCTGATGTGGGCATAAAGCCCCTCAAGCAATTTTGATGCCTCGCCGTTCGGTTCGGTGAGCGAAAACGACATATAGCCGTCTTTGACCTCAACCTGAGCTTTGGCACCGATTATATCCGTAATGGTGTTCACGGTAAGGTAAGCCGCCGAGGAAACTGCGGCACAAACAATGTCGTGCCCATGCTCCGCATAGCCTGCATGACCTTTAACAACGAACCCCGTTATGGATTTGCCCGTGCGGACAAACTTAAAGCGAACCATAGCTTTGATTAGCCGTTGATAGCAGCGATCTCAACCTTGGTGTTCACGGTAAGGTAAGCCGCCGAGGAAACTGCGGCACAAACAATGTCGTGCCCATGCTCCGCATAGCCTGCATGACCTTTAACAACGAACCCCGTTATGGATTTGCCCGTGCGGACAAACTTAAAGCGAACCATAGCTTTGATTAGCCGTTGATAGCAGCGATCTCAACCTTGGTGTAGGGCTGTCTGTGACCCATCTTGCGCTTCTCGTTCTTCTTGGGCTTGTAGGTGAAGACAACAATTTTCTTTGCCTTGCCATTCTTGATTGCTTTTGCGGTTACGGTTGCGCCTTCAACATAAGGAGCACCAACCTTGATAGAATCGTCTGAACCGACTGCGATAACCTTGTCGAAAACAACTTCGCTGTCTGCTTCAACATCAAGCTTCTCGATGTAGAGTGTGTCGCCGGCCTGAACCTTGTACTGTTTACCGCCGGTTTCAATGATTGCGTACATTTTTTTACCTCTTTTATTAAGTCTCGCTATTCAGGGGTACTGCCCGTGAGCAGGCAGGTTTAATAAACCCATAATATGCGGCTTAAGTATTGTAACATAAGGAATTGCCAAGTGTCAACAGTTTTTTAATTTTCTGTCACTTTAGTTGACATATTTGTTTTTTTATTATATGATATTAGGGCAATATTCACACAAGGATTGGTGATTTTAATGGATTCTTTAGATTTTAAAAGCAGTCCGACGTTATACCTGATTGCCGGCGTAGTCATCCTCTTCGTCCTTGCGCAATCTGTTTTCTTCCTCGTCAAGGCTTGGAAGCAAGGCAAAGCGCTGGGTATGGACAAAAGCAAGCTGCGCAACGCAGTTACTTCAAGTGCCTTGTTCACAGTGCCGTCTGCCCTCTCTGTTTTGGCAACGGTCATTGCCCTTGCACCTGCGCTCGGCTTGGTTATTCCTTGGGTTCGCCTTTCTGTTATCGGCAACCTTATGTACGAATCAACTGCCGCCGAAACCGCAATGGAGGCATTCGGTCACACAGGTGGTATGGCTAACCCGGTCACCGACAAGACCGTTTTCGCAGGCATCGCTTGGATTATGACTCTGGGCATCTGCATTTCTCTTATTCTTGTTCCGATTATGGCAAAGCCCCTCAACAAGAAATTTTCCGCAGCAGGCAAAAAAGAAAAGGCAGACTCCCCTGCCGAAGCCACAACCGATGCAAAGCCGAAAAAGCGCAGCATCGCAGGCTTTATGGATATCGTTTCCCCTGCTGTTTTCATTGGCTTGATCGGCGCATTCGTTGCCAGAGCAATCGCAGGCTCAGGCAACCCCGAAACCTTCGGCGACGGTGCAGGCGTTCTTTCAGTTATCACGCTTGTAACCGCAATCGTTGTTTCGCTTGTGCTTGAGCTTGTTGCAAAAAAATTCAAGCTCACTTGGCTTGAGCCCTTTGTTATGCCGATCGGTATGATCATCGCAATGATTGTTGCAATCGTCGCTTACAATGTTTTGCCGACGGAAATCGCAACCTGGGAATGGAGGGGTTAAGCAATGGCAAAAAGAACAAAAACAGAAAGACCTTATATTGACCGTGTCCACACTTGGGGCAGGATTTCAAGCCTGAGCGCACTCTGCGTTCTGCTTATGTTCCCCCTTGCAGTCTGCGTTTATCTCGATGTTTGGCCCAGCTTCAGCGGCGTTATGAGCGGTCTTCTCAAGCTCATCCCAGTTTATTGGGCAAGCTCTGTTATCGAAGTTTTCCTCTATACGCCGATGCTTGGCGCAGGCGGAACCTATCTTTCCTTCGTAACAGGTAACATCCCCAACCTCAAGCTCCCCTGCGCAATCAACGCAATGGAGGGTGCAGATGTCAAGGCAAACTCCGACGAGGGTGAGGTTATTTCCACAATCGCAATCGCAACCTCATCGATCGTAACCACAGTTGTGCTTGCAATCGGTATCCTTATCTTCGCTCCCTTCCTCGAGGAATTCACAGAGAGCGATTTGCTCAAGCCCGCATTCGCACAGGTTCTCCCTGCCCTTTTCGGTGCATTGGGCGCAGGATATTTCCTCAAGCATTGGAAGATTACGATTTTCCCGATTGCCGTTATGATCATCGTTCTGCTTGTTTCCCCCGGTATGGGCGCAAGCACCCTGCTCTTCCCCGGCATTGTCGCCTCACTTCTCGGCGCATTTGTAATGTATATGCTGGGCTGGCTGGATAACAAAAAAGCATAAATTCGCCAAAAATGCAGACTACTAAATGTGGTCTGCATTTGATTTATTTACAGTTGCACAAAAAAATTTAATCAGAAAAAGTAAATAGCGGTAATTTTGCTGTTGATTTTGCGAGATTATTGTTTTATAATGTTGTTTATAAAAATTCAGGAGGATTGACATTATGGATTCAAACAAAAGACCGGACTCAATGGAACGCATTACCACGCCCGAGCTTGCCAACAAGTTTATCGATGAACAGGTTGAAAAGGTTCGCGCTCAGGTCGGCGATAAAAAGGTTCTTCTTGCCCTTTCAGGCGGCGTTGATTCAAGCGTTGTTGCCGCTCTCCTCATCAAGGCAATCGGCAAACAGCTTATCTGCGTTCATGTAAATCACGGACTTATGCGTAAAGGCGAAAGCGAAAACGTAATCGAGGTTTTCAAAAACGGCTTGGATGCTAACCTCATTTACATCGATGCTACCGATCGCTTCCTTGACCTTCTCGTTGATGTTGACGAGCCGGAAGAAAAGAGAAAAATTATCGGCGGCGAGTTCATCCGTGTTTTCGAGGAAGAAGCTCGCAAGCTCACTGATGTTGACTTCCTTGCACAGGGTACAATCTACCCCGATATTATCGAGAGCGACGGCGTAAAGGCTCACCACAACGTCGGCGGTCTCCCCGAAGACCTCAAATTCGAGCTTTGCGAACCCGTTAAGCTCCTCTACAAGGACGAAGTCCGTGTTGTCGGTAAAGCTCTTGGTCTGCCTGCAGAAATGGTTGACCGTCAGCCCTTCCCCGGTCCCGGTCTCGGCGTTCGCTGCCTTGGCGCAATCACTCGTGACCGCCTTGCAGCCCTGCGTGAATCCGACGCAATCCTCCGTGAAGAATTCGATAAAGCAAACCTCACCGATAAAGTTTGGCAGTTCTTTACCGTCGTTCCCGATTTCCGCTCAACAGGCGTTCGTGACGGCAAGCGTGCTTGGGATTGGCCCGTAATCATCCGTGCCGTAAACACCGTTGACGCTATGACCGCAACCGTTCCCGAAATCGATTGGAACATCCTCAAAAAAATTACCGACCGTATCCTCGCAGAAGTCCCCGGCGTATGCCGTGTCCTCTACGACCTCACTCCCAAGCCCTGCGGCACAATCGAGTGGGAATAATATCAAACAGGCTTTTGAGTGGCTTGGAATTATTGATTCCGAGCCACTTTTCTGTTTTATTCATTCTGTTTTATCCAACCGAAAAAGTGTTTTAAGGTAATTCTTTGGCAACAGGGCTTTGTATTTATCCGTCAGTGATATAGGCAAGGAATTTTGAACAACGAAATATTTTATACAGTATAAGCAAAATAGCGGCAGGGAGAAATCCTCGCCGCTGTTTTTGTCGTTGTAGAAATCTTTATAAATATATGGTATAATCAGCTTGAAAAGCAGAAATTTGAATGTGAGAGAGATTATCATACTCTTATACAATGCAAGGTGGTTACGATTTTGTTGATGATAAAATTTAATTCAAGGTGGTTGATTTAATTATGCTCATAAAAAACAAAACAATAGACAATGGAAAAGCTTTTGATTGGGGTAGAACTTCTTTGGATTACGCCCGATACAGAGATATATATCCACAAGAATTTTATGATAAAATCATAAGTCGCAATCTGTGTATCAAGGGTCAAACCGTACTTGATTTGGGAACAGGAACAGGTGTTTTGCCGAGGAATTTATACGGATATGGTGCAAAATGGATTGGTACTGATATTTCCGAAGAACAAATTCAACAAGCAAAAAAGTTGTCTGAAAAAATGAATATTGATTATTACGCAACCGCAACCGAAAAGATAGATTTTCCGGCACATTCTTTTGATGTCATTACAGCCTGCCAATGTTTTGGGTATTTTGATCACGAAAATGTTGCGCCTAATTTATGCAGAATGTTGAAGCAGAACGGTAAATTGTTGATTTTATATATGGAATGGCTTCCCTATGAGGATAAGATAGCAGGTGAAAGTGAAAAACTTGTTTTGAAGTACAGTCCGCATTGGAGTGGTGCGGGAGTAACGGTACATCCTATACACATTCCGAAATGTTATAAAGAAAATTTTGAATTGGTTTATCATGAAGAATATAGGTTAAATGTCCGTTTTACACGCGAAAGTTGGAACGGAAGAATGAAGGCTTGCCGTGCAATCGGTGCGTCACTTTCTGAGGAAGATGTG
>CAYQRS010000117.1:0-4940 GCA_964419825.1 uncultured Eubacteriales bacterium | reverse complement strand
ACCTCGAAGAATTGGCAGAAGCAAAGAAATAAACAGCAGAACATAATTTAACGGAAGCGCTCGCAAGAGTTGCTTCCGTTTTTTTATAAAAAAACGCCCTCGGTCACCGAGGGCAACTTGGCAATTATTCAGTTGAAATATTTTTTCAGCTTCAAGCCGTCTTTAAATTCAAAAAGACGGTCATATATTTTTGAAAAAACGCCGATTATCGGACCATTTAGAAGCGCACAAATCACCGTGCCGAGCTTAACTCCCTCAAAGCGGAGCAAGCCGAAAAATACAAATGACATTGCGATTGCGGCGGCACAGCTCACGCAATCATAAACCAATTTGACTCTGTGCAAATCCTTGCCGAATTTAGCCGAAAACTCCTTAACAAACAGCTCATAAGCCTCTGGCGAAAAATAAGTGCGGAACATAAAAGCAATGCCGCTTGCGCAAAGCAAAAGCCCGACAACATAAAGCACGGCTCTTGCGCCAAAGCTTTCCGCCGAGAGCGAAGCGATACACCAAATCGCGCCGTCAAGCGCATAGCCGTAAATCACAGCCGTGGCAAACGAAAAAAGATAATACAGCTTAAATCTGCGTGTGATAAGGCTTGTTAGCACGATTATCAGCGCCTCGACAAGGTATGCCGCCGTGCCAAAGGTCAAAAAGCCAAGCGCAGGCTGAAATTTAAGATGCAAGACATAGGCAGGCGCAATAACGGTCGATATACCGAAATCCGATTTTGTCATAAAAGCCGTGCCGAACGCAAGAAGTGCAAGCCCAACCGGATAGGCAAGCTCAGTATAAAATGTCAACTTTTTACCTTTCATAATTACCCTCTTAAAAAAACAGCCTTTTGCATTTGATAAAGAAATGCAAAAAGCTGAAAAGTTATTTGATTATTTCTGCTGAGTCATTGAAGCATCCATCATACGCTCCATAAAGCCTTTGCGCTTGGCTTTCGGGGGCTTGTATGCAGGCGGATTTTCAAGCTGTGCCCTTGCTCTTTTGCCTGACGGCGAAGCAAGGTACTTGTTAACCCTGATTACGGGGTTCATAAGGTCATCGCACATATAATCAACGCAGTTTGCCAAAAGCTGTTGATCGTTGTTCATCTTGCCAAGAATTGAAACGGCAATCAAGCTCTGTGTTTCGTTGGTTGCGTCAAGATAAATCTCGTTAAGGATATTGAAAAGCTTTTTCATTTTTACAGGGTCATTCTGCTTGATTGTTTCGATTATCGCATCCGCACAGCCTGCGGCAAAGAAATCCTCAGCCAAAAACTCACCGTATTTTGCGATGTTTTGGTTGTAAGCAGACCTGTACTCATTATAGAGCGAAGCGGTCAAACGGCTTGCGAGAGTGTTGGCATCGTAATAAACAGAGCCGCTGCGTGCCGCCGCCTTTGAAACAGTTTTGGGAGCTTTAACCTTCTTTTCCGAAGCAGGCTGCTTGCAGTATTTCGACATAACCGTGTCGGAAATCTCACCGCTGATGTAGCTGACATCGCTGTCATCGGCCGTTTCTGGGTCGAGAAGTGAAACGGAAACCTTTTCGTAATCGACAAATTCGCCCTCACCGTCAACAGCCTCGGAAATCAAAAGTTGAAGCCTATTGTCGGAATAATCGATGCGAACAGCGGCATTTTCCGCCTTGTAATCGATGCGGTAGCCAACGCCGTTTTCACCCTGAGAAACGGGAGAATCGCCCTTTTGTGCGCCCTGCGGCATAACGGGCGCAAAGCCTGCATTTTTCATTGTAAGGCTGATTGAATTGCAAATTTTATCAAGTGCTTCTTTAATATCGAGCATAGCAACAAATACCTTCCTATATAATCCTTAGTATTATATCACAGCAAAAACGATTTGTCCATATTATTTTGTCATCTCTTTCTTGATTGGTGGAACGAGGCTTATTATGAGTGCGGCGGGGATTGCTGTGATGAACATTTCGGGCACCATATAAAAAGCATTATATATCAGCGAATAAACAAGGGCAAGCTTTTGCGGCGGCAGAGTGTTGAGCAGCATTGTGCCGAAATCGTTGACAAAAGCCTCGGAGAAGAACCATTCGGCATAGCTGCCGAAGAAAATCCAGCCTGAAACAACATGGCAAACAAAGCGCAGGAAGACAGCCACAAAAGTGCCGAGCGCAAATGCAGCGGTGTGGTTGGATATCTTACCCTTAAACATTCCCGAAAAGCCGAGAACGCCGAAAGCGAGCAAATAATCCAAGAGAATTATTGCGGCGGCCGCGCCTGCACTCTGTCCTGCAAAAGCGGAGGACATTGTTGCGCCCAAAATCGCCTGCAAAACTCCATCGACAACGCCGACCGTGAAGCCCCATTTTGCGCCGTACATATAGCCTGCTATCGCAATCGGCAGCATTGAGCAAGCGGTTATACTGCCGCCGAAAGGCCATTCAAAGACCTTGATAAAAGAAAGAATTATTGCCATTGCAATGAGTATTCCGCTGAGTGCAAGGCGTTTTGCGGCTTCGGTTCGGTTCGGATTTTTTCTCATACTAACACATCCTAAAAAATATTACAAAAAAACACCAACGGAATTCCTCCTGTTGGTGTTAAAATTGCAACATTCAAAATTCCTACGCCGGCATTACCCGGATCAGGTTCAAGGGTAGTACGCTCAGTAGCGCACTTCTCAGCCGATAACATCAGCACCCCATTGGTGTGATTTAATTGTTGTTATGATTTTAGCACAATAAAGCCGCCGTGTCAAGCTGTGCTTCTGTGAGCGTTCAAATTCTCTTATAAGGAGCAAAGTCAACAAAACAAGCTCCTGATTTTTATTGATTTTCCTAATTGAAGCGAGTGCAACTTCAGTGCTATACTTGCTATTATCGGCAAATGTTCGAGCAGAAAAAGCAGAGCTTACGGATAGGCGGTTAAAGCATGACTGAATTTCATGGAAAAGATTACGGAATATTCCCAAGTCAAGATGCCACAGAGGGCTTAAAAGCGCTTTTCAAAGAAGCTGTCCGCCACCAAGGCAGTAAAAAAATCATCTTGGAAAAGGGCACATACTTTATTGACAGCGGTAAATGCAACAAATACAAGCTTTATATATCCAACACCGTCGGTGACGGCGAATTTACCGCCGATGAAACGCCCCACCTGCAAGCTGTCGCCTTTTATCTTGAAAATATAAGCGATTTTGTTTTCGACGGCAACGGTTCAACGTTTGTCATCGACGGCAAAGCCACTAACATAGCCATAACCAAATGCAAAAACATAACAATAAAGAACCTTGAAATTCGCCACGCTCACCCTGATATGCATGAGCTGAGGGTTGTTGGCAAAAAGCTTTTCAGCGTTGATTTTGAAATTGATAAGGACAGCCGTTATGAATTTGACAAGGGCAAGCTTTATTTTTACGGCAACGGCTACCGTGTCCGTGCCGATAAAAACGCCGAAAAATCCGATTGGATAGGTCTTATCAAAGAAGAAACGCCCAACCGAATCAAGCGAACCCTGCATCCCCTTGCACACAAATTCAAAATCCGTGACATCGGCGGCAGAAAAATCCGTGTGTATTACCCAAGCACGATACGCTTCAAGCTTGGCGATTGTTACTATCCTTACGATGTTCGCAGACAGTTTGCGGGAATTTTTCTTCAGCAGAGCGAAAACATCACAATCGAACACATTGCCCAAAGGTTCAACTATTCCCTTGCCTATGTTGCACAGGATTGCGAGAACCTTACGGTTAACGCAGTGGATTTTTCGCCCGAAAAGGGTAGCGTAAGGAAGATGGCATCTATTGCCGACTTTTTTCAGTTTTCGATGTGCCGTGGTGCAATAACAGTCTGCAACAGTAATTTTTGCGGCGCAGGTGACGATTGCCTCAATGTTCACGGAATTCACTTTAAAATCGCCAAAAAAGCCGAAAATAAGCTGACACTTTCTTTTATGCACCACCAAACGCACGGCTTCAATCCGCTGAGAATCGGCGATACACTTGCGTGCATTGATATTGACACGCTCTTGGAAAAGGGGCAAGCAAAAATTCTCTCAAGCGAGCTTATTGATGAATATAACATCGTTGTTACCGTTGATAAGCCTGAAGCCTTTGCCGTCGGTCATGCGGTTGAGGATATCAATGCCTGTCCGAGCCTGAGCTTTAAGAAAAATAAGCTTACGAGAATAATCACCCGTGGGCTTTTAATCACAACAAGAGGAAAGGTCGAGGTTAAGAATAATATTTTTGAAAGCACATCAATGAGCGCAATTCTGCTCTCTGACGATGCAAAGAGCTGGTACGAAAGCGGAATGTGCAAGGATGTCACAATCAAAAACAACACTTTTCTTTATTCAGGTGAAACACCGATTCTCATAAAGCCCGAAAATTCCATTCACAAATCAGCTGTTCACAGCAATATAAAAATCATCGAAAACAGCTTTGAACAATACAGCGGCGAATGTATTTCCGCAAAATCGACCGATTTCATTTGCATCAAAGGCAACAGCTTCGGCAAAAAAGATTTTTTGAAAGCAGAAAACTGCCTTAACATCGAAACGGCCGATAACCAATAAAAAGCACACACAGCCATAGCACCTTGCAAGGCGAATACACCACCGAAGCCGCAAATCATTGAAAAAAGCCGCCTTTGTCAAAAGACAAAAGCGGCTTTGTGCTTGGTGCCGGTGGCGGGGGTCGAACCCGCACCCTGTCGCCAGGACCGGATTTTGAGTCCGGCACGTCTGCCAATTCCATCACACCGGCATACACCAACAAAAGCTATTGTATAACAAAAAAAGAAAAAAATCAATAGTTATCTGAAATTTTATTCCGTCTTGCAGAAATTTCTTTCCGCCAAAATCCGATTTTTTTAAAATAATGCTTGACAAAAGCACCTAATGCGGTTATAATACCTATTGTTGTGCGGATGTAGCTCATCTGGTAGAGCGCCACCTTGCCAAGGTGGAGGTAGCG